>JBEKKY010000350.1:0-4493 GCA_050010475.1 Acidobacteriota bacterium
AGTGATTCGTCAACAGCTGGTTGCTGAAGCCTTCCGTGCCCAGCAATTTTTCGAAATTGATCGCCTGGTACATTATCGTATTCTCCTTTCAACCGCATTTCAGTCCAAACTCAAGCTCGACACGATTCTAAAAGTTTAGGATAAATCGTTGGGTTTTTGTAGGGGTGAACAGTCGCCGCCCTTACGTTCTTCTTTCTTCAAGCTTTCTTCAAGCTTGATCCTCCGATCATAAAGGATTAGTCTTCATGTCCCTGATCTTGTTTCAGCGAAAGGAGATTGAAATGGTGCCGGTAAGAATATCAAATCGCGCTCATAACACTCCCCCTTCTCCTATTCGCAATGGCTGCCAAAGCCAAAAAATCAGGGACTCATGTTTACCACCTGAACATCGGGCAGCCGGACATTGAATCTCCACCGGAGTTTTTTGAGGGGCTGCGCGCATTCAATCAGAAAGTGGTTGCTTACGAACAGTCCCAGGGATATGAAGGACTATCGATTGCCTGGTCAAACTACATTAATAAGACTCTGCAAATCAACACCAGACCGGAGCAGTTTTTGATCACGGTGGGCGCCAGCGAAGCGCTGGTGTTTCTGTTTATGACCTGCTGCGATCCTGGGGACGAGATCATTATATTCGACCCGACCTATGCGAACTACCTGGGCTTCGCTGCAATTGCCGGCGTCCAACTGGTTCCCATCCTGAGCAACATGGAGAACAATTTTGCCCTTCCCGCCCGGAGCGAGATTGAGCAAGGGATCACGAACCGCACGCGGGCAATTCTGCTGTGCAATCCGAACAATCCGACCGGAACTGTATATAGCCGCGAGGAAATAAGCTTTCTGCACGAACTCTGCGAAGAGCACAACCTTTTCCTGATCGTGGACGAGACATACAGGGAGTTCGTCTACGACGGCCTTAAGCCGCTCTCGATCCTGCACCTCGTTCCAAACAGCCCGCGCGTGATTGTGGTCGACAGCCTTTCCAAGCGCTTCAGCTTATGCGGAGCCCGGATCGGATGTCTGCTGACCTGCAACGAAGAAGTCCTGGCGATGACGCTCAAGATTGCCCAAGCCCGGCTGGCAGCTCCTACAATCGACCAGTTTGCCTCGGCGTATATGCTGGAACATATTAAGGACGATTATCTCGAAAATACCCGGAAGGAATTTCTATCTCGCCGCGATGCTCTCTATAACGCCCTGAAAGAGATCCCTGACGTTGCAGTTCACAAACCAAAGGGCGCGTTCTACATGGTTGCTCGCCTCCCGGTGAGCGACGCAGAGGCTTTCGCCGCATTTCTGCTTGCGGACTTTTCTTATAAAAACCAAACGACATTTATTGCGCCGGCCTCCGGTTTTTATATGCAGAATTTGCAAGGAATTCAAAAAGCACGCTTTGCTTTCGTTTTGAAGAAGAGTGAAATCGAGGCGGCGATTGAGGCGCTTGCCGCCGGCCTCGATCAATACCTGCGAAGGCGAGCGAGGAATTAATAGACAGAATAGGAGCGTATTCCGCGTTTGCTCTCTTTTTGCTATAAATAAATTTTCTGCTACACCCAAACCTTATTAGTTGATTTCAATGACATTACGTTGGCTTGCAGTGGAAAGGTGTGCTATGTTTTGTGACCGCTCAGGAAGAAGTTCGACGGGTTACAGATCACGCAGAACTAAATCTTCGTTAATTTCGTCTTACGGATCGATCGCGTTACGGCCCCTCTCCGGCCGTTGCTTGGTTTTGTAAGAGGAGGAGGCGGGGTCGCATGGCCGATGTTTTCACTCATGATCTTATCATTCTTGGCGCGGGACTGGCCGGCTTGAGGGCCGCCATTGAAGCGTCCCGTGTTTCACAGGGTAAAATCGATATTGCGGTTATAGCGAAGAACCAGTTGATGCGCGCTCATTCTGTCGCGGCGGAAGGCGGCACCGCTGCCGCAATGCGTCCAGAGGATGGCGATAGCACTGAACTTCATGCCTGGGACACCGTTAAGGGGAGCGACTTCCTGGCGGATCAGGATGTCGTCGAACTGTTTGCCCGCACCATGCCTTCCGAAATCCTTCAGCTGGACCATTGGGGAATTCCATGGACGCGCCGTGAAGACGGCCGCATTGCGCAGAGGCCCTTCGGAGGCCACAGCTACCCGCGTGCAGTACTGGCTCAGGACAAGACGGGCTTTTTCGAAATGCAGACGCTTTACGATACTCTGCTCAAATACAATTGCGCCAAACATTATAACGAACACTTCATCACCTCGATTCTGGTTGAGAATGGAAAATTCTGCGGCCTGACTGCAATCGATATGACGACAGGCCACTTCGAAATATTCCAGGGCAAGGCGCTGATCGTTGCCACGGGCGGGGCAGGCACGCTATTTGGATTCACGACCTATTCCCAGACCGTCACCGGAGACGGCATGGCGTTGGCGTATCGCGCAGGCATACCACTGGAAGACATAGAATTCCTGCAGTTTCACCCAACTGGCCTGGTCCCTTCTGGAATTCTGATCACAGAGGCCTGCCGCGGTGAAGGCGGGTACCTGGTCAACAGCAAGGGCGACCGCTTCATGAACAAATACGCGCCGTCCAAGCTCGAACTGGCCCCGCGCGATATGGTGTCACGGTCCGAGATGACTGAAATTGAGGAAGGCCGTGGGTTCAAGGGGCCCAACGGGCTCGACTACATTCACCTGGATTTGCGGCATCTTGGAGCCAAGAGGATTAACGAACAACTGCCCCTTATCAGGGAAGTGTGTATCGAATTCAACGATCTCGATCCCATCGAGGAACCCATTCCCTGCCGGCCTGTCGCACACTATTCGATGGGCGGGATTGAAACGGACATAAAAGGGTCTACCCGTGTCAAAGGCATCTTTGCTGCCGGAGAGGCAGCCTGCGTCAGCCTCCACGGTGCTAACCGGCTGGGGGCAAACTCGACGGCCGAGTGTCTGGTCTGGGGCAAGATTACCGGGGCAGAGGCCGCAGCTTACTGCAAAGAAATCACGGTTCCGACGGCGGCACCCCAAGCCAAGATCGATGCCGAGTACAAGCGGATCTATACGGATCTTCTTTCCCAACAAGGAACAGAAAATGTTTACAACATCAAACGGGAACTTCGGTCGTGCATGGATGTGAATGTGGGAGTCTTTCGCACGGGCGTGGAACTCAGTCAGGGTTTGCAAAAAATTCAATCGCTCAGAAAGAGATATTCCAATATCAGCATCGACGACAAGAGCCCGGTTTATAACACGAATCTATACCATGCGCTTGAGCTCGGCAGTTTGCTGGACCTCGCGGAAGTCATGGTAATGGGTGCACTCAACCGGACCGAATCACGCGGCGGCCATGCCCGCCGCGACTATCCCGAGCGCGATGACGCAAACTGGCTGAAGCACACTTTGGCTTTCTGTACAGAACGTGGGCCTAAACTGGATTACAAGCCGGTCACGATTACGACCTGGAAGCCAGTAGAGAGGAAATACTGAGACGAAGCCAGAAGCCTGGAGCCAGAAGAACGGGCGCTTTTCTTCTGGCTCCAGGCTTCTGGCTTCTGGTTTTCAAGGAGCACCTATGCAGAACGGATTAAACAATAATCTCGGATTCCGGGGCTGGATCAGCGGCGGCCGCTACGGTCTGGATCGTTATGCGTATACCCTGCATCGCCTGACCGGTCTGGGCATTCTGGCCTATTTCATCATGCATATCTTTGTCACCGGCGCGCGCCTGGGAGGCCCAGAACAGTGGAACAGCCGGATGGCATTTTTTGGACGCCCGATATTCAAATTGGGCGAACTCCTGGTCTTTCTGGCCTTCGCATTTCATGCCATCAACGGCATCCGCCTCGTCATCGTCGAGTTGGGCTATATGCTCGGCAAACCTGGCCTCCCGGCATATCCTTACAGTTATTCAACCCTGCGCCAAAAACCTTTGTTTGTGGTCGTGATGCTGGTTGCGGCCATCCTCATGATTATCGGCGGCGCGAATTTTTATTCGATAATGAGATAGGAGGAATCAGTGCGCGAATCGAGACTGTGGTTCTGGCATATCCTCGCTGCAATCGTCATCCTGTTTCTGCTCGGCATGCACATGGGCACCATGCATCTGGGCGCAATCCTGAGTTCGATCGGTTTCGGATCGCGCGATCCCGTAAAATCCGCCGACGTCTTCCACCGGAGCCAACAACTCATCTATATGATTACCTACATTCTTCTGCTGGGATCGGCTCTGTTTCATGGACTCTATGGGCTTCGCAGCATGCTTTTTGAGCTGACGCTGTCGAAAGGAATGGAGAAGGCGATCGGAAGCGTATGCGCCGTTGCCGGCATCGTCCTCTTTATCTATGGAACCTACGTCGCAGTGAGGGTGTATCAGATGCCGCATCTTTTGGCCATAGTGAAAGGGGGGCAGCCATGAGCGAAACGCCACAAGGATCCAATATTCTCAAAACTGTCACGTTCGAAGTCCTGCGGTATAACCCCGGGCAGGATAGAAAGCCGCACCTG
>JBEKKY010000351.1:0-4235 GCA_050010475.1 Acidobacteriota bacterium
TCATCATCATCCCTCCAGGCGGCCCCCCAGGCATGCGTCCCTGTTGACCCGTTGATCCCTTACTAAAATCCGGGAGGTAAAGCTTGCGTGTCTCAAATGGATTGCGGAGGGCGATCTGAGCACCCTCTTCGACCCCGCCCAGGATAACGGCTTCTCCATGAGAACTGAGTCCGGTCTGCACTTTCTGTTCGAAAAATCTGTCACCCTTTTTCACATAAACCAGGCTATCCCTCTCCTTATCGCGGTTGTTGACTGCACTGGAAGGGACCACAAAACAGGATTCATATCTTTCAAGCACAACATCCCCTCTCAGATACATGCCTGGGCGGATGCGTTTGAGGTCCCTTCCCGCATCCGTAATGGCCACGTCGCAAGTGAAGTATCGGAGAGGCGAATTGCGCTCCAAGGCTCCGGCAACCGAGGAGACGGTTCGGATGGTGCCGTGATACTCTTTTTCGGGGATTGCATCCAGTTTGATCACAACCGACTGGCCTTTTGCCAGACTTCCTCCATCCCTTTCCAAAACGTAGATTCGTGCCTGAAGAACATCGAGGTTTACAAGTTCTACCATGACCTGTCCGGGCTGACAGTCATCTCCAATCTGCGGATCCTGTCTGCGATCCCTTCGATACAAAACCAAACCCGGAACCGACGGCCGGAGTTCAAGAGAATCCAGCGTCGTCTGGATCACTTTGACTTCTGCCTGAGCCCGGTTCCTCTCGATCGCCAGGATCTGCTGATCGGAGCGGGCAATTCGTTCCTGCGTTTTCCCTTTGCTCTTCAAAAAATCGATCCGTTCCTTATCGTAATTTGCATCTGCCTGCGCGGTGATGATGTCCCACTTGGAAAAGATCGTTTCATCCTGTGGCATGACAGTCATGTCGTAGTCATACTGTAGTTCCGCACTGGTGCGGTCGAACCCGAGCACCTTGTCATTGGTGACGATATTCAAGGTTTTGATTTTGGTGTTTTCCTGGTTCGCATCCAGCGTATTCTGCTGCTTTTCGAGACTTAGCTTTGCATCGGTACTGTCGAACCGGACGACCGGCTCGCCCGCGCGCACGAATCTCCCCTCCGGTATCAGCCAGGATAATTTCAGACTTCCCGAAGGAGTACTGGGCACCGCGACCGGAGTCGTTTCCAGTCCAACGACTTCTCCGGTGGCAGGAACCGTAAGCAGAAAAGGCTGTCTGCTCAATCTCGTAACAGGAACAGGATCGTCCTCAGTCGCCGCCAGGACTTTTGAAATCTGAGTTGAGATGGTGTCTCGATATTGAAAAAGGAGGATGCCTCCGACAATCAGAATAACCAAGGCGGCGATCCGCCCCGCCTGGCGCATCGAAGAACGGGGTTTGGATTTATCATCGTAAGTTGCCATTTTTGCATCACCTCAGGCTTTCGGTTTGATCCGAATCTTTTCATTGGCATTCAACCCGGAGTCCACAACGGCGGTGAGGCCATCGTTGGTTCGCAATTGGATTTCGCGCCATTCAAATGTTTTCGTGGACGGTTGCCATACTTGAACAAAAGACCGGCCGTTCAGCTCCTGAATGCTGGACAGAGGGATGACGACGACCTTTGAATACTGGCCAACCTGGATCTGCGCCTTCAAAGTCATGCCCGGCCGCAGCTGCTTCATATCCGCGCCGACAAGCTCCACATATGTATCACAAACCTTCTGCGGCCGGTCAAAGGTGGCCTGTTTCACGATCGTACCGACACTTGCCACCTTTCCCGTAAAGGTCTTGCCCCGGGTCGAATCGACGCTTATGTTCGCGTCCTGCCCGGGCCTGACTTTACCGGAATCGATTTCATCCACGAGCACTCGAGCACGAATGCTGGATAGATCGGGAATTTCCATGACCGCATCCATGCCGAACACGTTGCTGCCGATCGTTTTGGCTTCGTTATTCCAATCCCGCTTGTAGATCACGACTCCCGCAACCGGAGCGCGCACGGTGTAGGAATCCATCGCGTCCATAAGCAGATCCATGCGGTCCCGATAATGCCGCTCGTTGCTCCGGGAGATCTGAAGATCGTATTGCGAGCTCTCATTCTGATACTTCAGTTTCTTCTCCAGAAACTCAACATTTTTCTTGGCTGCGTCCCGCTGGATCCGGGTCTGCTCGACCTCGATGCTGCTCAGTAATTCGGCCTGCGATGCCAGCTTGACCTCCAGTTTCTGAAGGTCGGACTTGCCTTGCTCGATCGACAGTTTCAGGTTCTTCAAATTGATATCGGAATTGGACCGCTTATTCTGCCGGTCTTCCTGGACACGTTGAAAGTTGGCCGTCTCATCTCTCAAGCTCCGGGCAATATCCGAGGTATCGAATTCCATCAGGAAATCTCCCTCGGAAACTGCAGTCCCTTCATCGACCATGCGCGTCAGCTTGAACCGCCTTTGATTTCGAATCTGCGGCGGGGTGATGCTGACGCTGCGCGCAGCCTCGAGCGTCCCGGTTGCACTCACAATCAAGGGAAAGTCGACCCGTTGAGCGGTGATCAGATCCTTGTCACTGATGTTGGCGGAAACATCTTTCGAGTGAAAGCCCCAATAAGCGCCCGCTGCGATGATTAATACCAAAATCGAAAGGATTATCCACTTCTGGGTTGTCATCTGAAATTCCTCCGCTATCGTTGGATGGGAAGCAGCGGATCACCAACCGATACGCCGGAAACAACCTGTATAAGGCGGTCACCGATTTCACCCACCCCGACATACTGCACACTGGTATTTTTTGAGTCTGTCTGTTTTAGGACGTAGCTGCGGCCCTGAGAATCGAGGCCTAAATACTCGCGCGGAATTGTCGGTGTGTCCTTTGCAAGGACCATTGGAATTCTGATACGTGCCGTCATGCCAGGCTTTAACGATTGGACATCGACCCTATCGGGCTGAATAACAGCCTGGAATACTTTTTTCTGGGAAGCAAAGCCCTTCCGGCTGGCTACGCTGGTCAGCGAGATGATCTTTCCCTCCACCTTAAAATCAGGAAGAGCGTCGAGACTGATGGCGCAGCGCATATCCAGGGCCAGGGAACCGTATTCGGTATCATAGACGTATCCGACAACCTGCATACTGGAAAGGTCCGGCAGGCTTGCAGCCTCCATTCCCTGGAAGAGAGTATCGCCCGGCTGGATTTTCCGATTGCTGGACCAATTATCGCCGTAAATCAGAATCCCATCCTGGGGCGCATCGATCTTCAATTTGGCCATGTCGTTGACGATCTTTTTAAGGGCGATTTCTGCCTGAGACCGGTTGATCTCCACCAGCTGCATCTGGGAGGCATAGCTTTTCTCAAAATTGTCCAGCTGCTCCTTGGCCTTTTCGAGCGACAGCTTCGATTTTTGGACATTCAGCTGATATTTCTGATAATCATTGCCGGGCAGAAGATCCTTGCTGATCTTCCCATACAATTGATCCTGCTTCAGCTGTGACTCCGCCTGGGACAGGGAGTTCAACAGATCGCAACGCTGTGCCTCCAGATCCGCCTTTGTCTTCTCGATCGTCAGCTGCGCCTCATCCAAAGTCCGCTCAGCTTCCGATTTCTGGCTCATCAGAGAGGAATCATCGAACTCGACGATCCGTTCCCCCTTCTGGATCTGGGAACCCTCCGGAGCGAGGAAGGTAACCATGTTTGAAAAACTGCTGCTGATATTCGGGGCGCTGATCGATACGGAACGCGCAGCTTTCATTTCACCGGTGAGCAACAGTTCCTTCAGTATCTCTCCATTTGCAACTTTATATACAACGACTTTGGCTGTCGCGGGTGCCGCGGACGCGATAGGCGGCCGCGCATCGGCTTTGCCGCTCTTGACTCCCGGATTTTGAGCAGAAACGGGTTGGAGACATAACCCGGCAGCAATTAGGATCGCAGCAACTGAAAAGGCTGCCAAAAACCTGAACTTAGTCTTATTTTCCTTCACCATAGGCCGGATCTCGCGTTTGATTGCGGTTATTGGATCAAAATTGACCCTGAAAGCCTTGTCTTTGAGTCTGTGGTGCTTTAAGAGTTTTTACCCAGGCGGCCCATTCCGCTTCTATTTTCTCGAAATCGGGGCCAAACACCTCAGGTTGGGTTATGAATTCCCTGCTTTCTTTTCCTTCCTGCGCCTGCTTAATCAGTTGCTTCACCTTCTCAATACCGACTTTTTCGATCAGGTATGAAAAGAGCGTGCTGGCCTGGCCGTCAAAAAGCATTCGGTCTTGCTCGTCTTTGGACACATTCCTTTGTCCA
>JBEKKY010000352.1:0-4217 GCA_050010475.1 Acidobacteriota bacterium
TACACGACACGGTCATCGATGACGGTGATATGGAAACCGAGGATTTTGGCAAACTTGACCAGCGGAATGGCCAGATGTCCTGCTCCGACGATAATCGCTTTTCGAATTGCAGGAATTACGTCAAAGAAGACCTCGGCCCTGCGTTCAGTTCCCGGCAAATTCAATGTCACCTGCCGGCATTCTTCTTTTTTCAGCCGGACTTCCGCTTCCTGGAGGACCGCTTCCTGCAAGTCGCGGTTTCGAATATTGCCGGCCCGGACAACACCCTCGCGGATAAGGCATTTTTCCCCCGGCGCCACATCGGCGCAATGCTCCGAAGTGAGTACTGTGGCCACGACTGCGGCAACACCCTCTTCATGGACCCGCAACAATTCGTCAGTCAAATTCAAGCATGTCCCCGTCTCCGGGTCCTTCCACCAGGGATCAACAAAAACATTTAAAATACCGCCGCAGACGGCGGGGCTGTCGGATTCGATATCATCGATAAGCTCGACCTTGACCATTGCAGGTTTGCGCGAACGAATCACCTGAACCGCCTCACGCCGGACCTCCGCTTCTCCACAGCCTCCCCCGACTGTTCCCAAAATCTCTCCGGAAGAGGTAATTACCATCTTGGCCCCGACTTCTCTGGGGGTTGAGCCGAGTGTGGAGACAATCGTAGCAATTGCCAGAGTATCATCTTGCTCTAAGAACTGCTTTACTTCGCGATACATCGTCTTTTCCTTTAGTACATCGCCGGCGATCAACAGCAGCAAGAATATAATCAATACCTTATTGGATGCCATTGAGCCAGAGAAAAAGAGTAGCCGCTTTTTCGAAAAGCGGCGAATGCTTTAATGCCCGGCAATTGTGACAAAACGCCACCGATTTCCAGATTCCAATCTGGGAAATCCGTGGAATCCGAAGCGTCTCAAGTTCTGCAGAAGCATACCCTGCGCGCAAAATCCGGTATTCGCATAATTCGTTGACTGCCGGGCGGTGCTGTGTCAGCATAAAACGTTTGTGCAGAATGGTTTTGGTTGCGTCTAGATAAGAGTGATCACGCAGGGAGAATATCGGCATACTGCGATTTAACGCTATCTTCCAGCCCCGCTCGCCGGCTTGTTTTGCGATTTCTTCGATTTCAGCGAGCGACCCGTGTGACTTTATCTGGAAAGGAATTGCGATGAGACGTTTTTTCGGCATTCCAGCGATGATGTTGATTTTCCTGGGGGCTGCCCGGGCGCAGGGGCCAGGTGCTTCCGTGCGCTCAGAAGCCTCCTCCATGGCCGGTCAGGCTGCAGCAAGCGGGCAGGCAAATGATTTCGGCAATGCGCAGAATCCCCTGCTGGGAGGCGTTCCCACCGGAAAGCCAACCGGCTCGGTTATCCCGCTTTCCTTGTCCGAAGCGATCAAAAAAGGATTGAACTACAATCTTGGGAATTTGCTGAGCGCAGAATCGACTCGCGCCGCCAGCGGAGCGCGCCTGCTTGCATTGAGCCAGTTATTGCCGCATGTTACTACCGGAGTCACGGAGGCGCAGGAACAGGTGAATCTGGCGGCTTTTGGCTTTCCGGGCATTCCCGGTGTGCCGATGGTGGCCGGTCCTTTCAATGTTTTCGATGTGCGCGCCTATGTGACTCAAACCGTTTTGGATTTTCCGGCACTGAACCGGTATCGTGCCGAAAAGGAAAATCAAAAAACCGCGCAGTTTTCGAGTGAAAACACGCGGGATCTCGTCGTGTACGTCTGTGCAAATCTGTATCTGCAGGCGGTTGCAAGCAGCAGCAGGATTGACGCCACTCGGGCCCAGGTGAATACGGCTGAAGTGCTTTACAATCTCGCTTTAGATCAAAAATCGGCCGGCGTCGTGCCCGGGATTGAAGTGCTGCGTGCCCAGGTGGAACTTCAGGCGCAGCAGCAAAAGCTTATCGTTGCTGAAAACCAGTTTGCGAAGGACAAGTTGGCGCTGGCTCGCGCGATAGGACTCCCTCTCGGCCAGGAGTTTACGCTTACGGATGGCATGTCGTATACCCCAATGCCGCCGATGTCTCTGGATGAATCGGTTCAACGCGCGTACAAAGAACGGCCCGACTATCAGAGTGCACAAGCCAGAATGCGTGCGGCGGAATTAGAGCGGAAGTCCGCGAAAGCTGAGCGTCTCCCTACAGTGGATTTCAGCGCGGATTATGGCGCTCTTGGGCAACGGCCGTGGCAAAACCACGGAACCTTTACTGTGACCAGCATGGTGCGCTTTCCAATTTTTCAAGGTGGACGCGTCCAAGGACTTGTTTTGGAGGCGGACGCGGCACTGCGTCAGCGCCAAGCGGAACTTGAAGATCTGCGCGGCCGTATTTATTACGACGTTCGGAATGCATTCCTCGATCTGAAGGCTGCGGCGGACCGGATGCAGGTCGCGCAAAGTGCGATCAAGCTGGCCAATGAACAGGTGCAGGAATCGCAGGACCGGTTTCGTGCAGGTGTCACCAATAACGTGGAAGTGGTTCAGGCTCAGGAATCGCTCGCAACTGCCAGCGAGAATTATGTCGCCAGCCTTCAGGCACACAACGCCGCCAAGCTGGCTCTGGCCAGAGCAATTGGCATTTCCGAAACCGCATACGAAGAGTTCCTGAGAGGAAAATAAATAATGAATCGAGAATTGATTGGACAGGAAAACCAGGATTTGAAGTCGGCGGATAACAAAGATGCGCGTGTTTCCGGGAAACCTGTGGCAAACAACCGTCGCCGGAACTCGGCCAAATTGTTTATGATTTTGGTTCCAGTCATTCTTCTCATCGCCGGGTACTTTGTGTACCAGAGCTACTTTGCCTATCGCGAATCGACGGACGATGCCCAGATCGACGGCCATATCAATCCTGTTGCAGCCAAGGTTGCGGGCCATGTGGTGTCGATCGACGTGGAGGACAACCAGTATGTCAAAGCCGGAACGGTGATCGTGCAGATCGATCCGACCGACTACAAGGTCGCCTTGGAAAGAGCCCAGGCAGACTTGGCTGCCGCGCAATCAGGGGCGCAGGCCGCCCATACGCAGGTTCCGATTACTTCCACGACCACGTCCAGTCAGACCAGCCTGGCAGGAGCCGGAGTGGAGCTGGCGGAACAGGCAAAAGCTGCGGCAATGAGGGATGTCGATACGGCGAGGGCAAAGCTCGAATCGAGCCAGGCCCGGGTTCGTGAGATGCAGGCGAATTACACGAAGGCCATGCAGGACCTGGAGCGGATGAAGCTTTTGATCGGGAAGGATGAAATTTCCAAACAGCAGTACGATACGGCCGTTGCAATTGCGGACGCGGCACGGGCGGCGCGCGATTCCGCGCAGGCGGGAGTTGACGAAAGTTCGAGGTCAATTGAGGCGGGCCAGGCTCGCGTTGCCCAAGCTGAGGCCAGGATCAATGAAGCGAAAGCCACTCAGGAAGCCACCCGGACGGCGCCCCAGCAGATGGCCATCAGCCGGTCCAACGCGAAGACGGCGTTGGCTAGGGCGGAACAAGCCCAGGCGGCTTTAGCTCAAGCGGAATTGAACCTGCAGTATACCCAGGTTAAGGCGCCTATCGACGGCATTGTCAGCGAAAGAAAGGTTGAATTGGGAGAGTACGTACAGATAGGCCAGCCGCTCCTGGCTTTGGTTCCGCTTCATAATGTCTGGGTGACGGCCAATTACAAGGAAAGTCAGTTGAAGAACATGCGCCAGGGGCAGAAGGCGATTGTGACGGTGGATGCTTATGGCGGGCGCGAGTATGAAGGACACGTTGACAGCATTGCCGCTGCAACCGGCGCAAGGTTCAGTCTGTTGCCGCCCGAAAATGCCACCGGAAATTACGTAAAAGTCGTACAGCGCATACCGGTAAAGATCGTCATTGATAAGGGGCAGGATGAATCGCGTCCGTTGAGGCCCGGGCTTTCGGTCATTGCTACGGTCTATACGCGCGATGAAAAGCCCTAGCTGTTGGTTGGTTGTTATTGTTTGTGGTCCGTGTTGGACGGAATTTGTTATTGCTCATAACCTCTAACCAAAAATATTTGAAATTTAGAATATTGAGCCGCAAAAGTGAAGCCAGTGCAGCCGACACTTCGATATTCGACATTCGGTGCTCGATATTCTGGAGTTCGCAAGGGCTTTTCTTAAACTCATTATACAGAGCGTCACAAATGAGTGCTCATATGGCAGTAAGGCCCGAAGGGCCGAAAGGCAATAGGCCCGGCCGTCAGGCCGGGAT
>JBEKKY010000353.1:0-4395 GCA_050010475.1 Acidobacteriota bacterium
CGCGAAGCGCCGGCAGAGAGTAGCCCCGGCCGTAAGGCCGGGGAATATCGTTAGCATAAAAATGAGCGCCGAAGGTGCGGCACCTTGCATCCATACCCCAATTTCGGAATCGAGGTTTACTGTTTGAAAATTCCTCTTTTGCCTTCTCATATTTTTCGGATCGACTTTGTTGAAAAAAATGACACTCCCTGTAACCAAGAATGTTAAACCGAAAGCAAGTGATTCGCAGCACTCATTCCGTGACTCTATCGACTTTCACTCTTGTGCCGCCCTCAATCAGGAGAAGATATTCGCGTCCATTTATGCATGCGAACCGGGATTCTGCGTAACCCGTCGGCGCTGAGACGGTTGGACTGTTATTTGCCTCCAGCCTGCCCGATTAGGAACATCATTAGAATGAACGCTACATTGCTGCTTATAAGATCGCCATAACCTGCTGTGGGCAACACCCCACAGATGGCGAGGTTTTGAAAGACCCCCTGTGCAACTCAAAGCATTGCTTACAGTCGATAGGAAGAACGAAAGCCCTTTTTCAAAATGGGTTTTCTCTTCGCAGCTTCTGAGATCAGATATCTCATCTTTGCAGATATTTTTTTAAACAGCAGCGACTAAGCTTTCTTAACCGCCCCGGCGCCCGGCGCCATTGATGAAGGTGAGCGCGGATTCTGGGAGGACATATCCACCGCATAGAAATCCTCGTTGAACCTGCCGTCGTCGAAGCCAAGCATCTGCAGGATAAACCGGCTTATAAACTTTCCGATCTTGAGCACAGCCAGCTTGCGCCGCAGACGGCCTTGCGAGTCGCGGTTGAGAATAGCAGGGATGGTGGAGGTAGTAAGAATCTCGTCGATGAGCCGGGAATTGAGGTTCTCGCGGTTTTCGTCGGACGGCTGGAAGTGAGTTACGCAGAAACATACCCGGCGCGGGCGGCCGGCACGCAGCAACTCAGCGCAGTTGATAATCGTCGTGCCGGTGCGCACCATATCATCGAAGATAATAACATCCTCGCCACTGAGCTCCCCGATGCCGCATTCCGAACGGCTCGACACCGACATGCTCACTTCGCGTTCCCCCACACGCTTCTTGTCCATGACCATGCGCTTGCAGCCATCGTAGCGGAGCTCTTCCCACACTGAATCAACAAACGACATCGCACCTTCATCGGGAGCCACCAGAACCAGGTTGTCGCCTTCGATGCCCTGATGCACAAAGTCGGATGTACGGATATAGTGCGCGTACACTTTCGCCGGAATAAGATTGTGGAAATCACCCGCGAATACTTCGCGGAACAGGGCCTGCACCTTGCGCGAATGATTGTGCACCGTAATCACAGTGTCCACGCCTGCCAGTTTGAGCGCCTGGGCATAAAGCAAAGCGGTGAAGGGCTGACCGTCAAACTTCTGCAGATCGCGGTCCGGGCGCTCGGCCTCGATTTCGCCATAGCGGTGCGGCCCGCGGTCCTGAGCGCTGTAGAAGAGGTCGGGTTCCACGAGGATCACGCGCGCTGCGCTGTTGTCCTTGGCGGCGCGCGCAAGGATGAGGTTGCGCATTGCAAGATCGTTCCGGCTAAGGCCAGGACTACAACCGGAAGCGATGATGACGATGCGGCCCTCCAGCCCCTTGCCCACGCGTTGGTCCCGTCCCAACTCGGGGATGTAGCGCGGACAGAACTCCGTATTGGCAAAGCTCTTAAGCGAAACGGTATCGGCTATATCGACCTGCACACCGAGCAGCTCGCCCATATCGTAGGCGACGGGGCTATCGGAGTAGTTGCCGGTCACAACGAAACCCTTCATCGATTGCCTCAGCAGGGGAGCTCTGATAATAAATGGTGTCGTCGGGTGAAGTCAATCCAGGTCCAACGGAAGGAACGGATGTGAATTTGATCTACGGCCAGTCCAGAACCAAATAGCTGACCAGAATCAAAAGGACAGCAATGCCAATCCTCTTTTTACGGGTATGGTTCTTCGAGCGGCTGAATTGCTTATTGAATTTACTGCAGGATCCCCTTATTCTGCATCATTCAACTCAATGATCGGACGCAATCGTGGCTTATCGCATAGAGATCGGGCTTAAGCGGGGAATCCGGGACGCTCGCGGTCGTGCGACTGTCGCACGAGCCAGGCGCTTTCTTCGCCTTCCCGTGCAATCCTGCCAGACGCGGGACATCTACAAAGTCGATCTGTCGCTCTCGCCCAGGGAATTAAGGCTTATTAAAAGGACATTCGTGGATCCGGTGACCTCGCGCTCGTCGCTGGCCCGCCTGGCGCCGCCGGTATTTGACTGGCTGGTTGAAGTCGGATTCAAACCCGGAGTGACCGACAATGTCGGGACAACCGCGCGGGCATTGGCTCAGGAAATGCTCGAGCGTCCGCTGACGCACATGGAATCCGTTTATACATCCATCCAATACTTTTTCCGGGGGAAGAGGCTATCGCGGGCAGATGTGGAGCGCATCGGCCGGGATCTGCTGGCCAATCCACTGATCCACACAATCCGGGTTTTTTCCGCTGCGGAGTGGGCCGCGGCGCCCGTAGATGAAGAGGTTCCGGCGGTCCGTGAAAAAACCGATGTTCGATTGGGTGTTTATGACTTGAGCGGAGCGGATTCCGAACTGATGCGGATCAGCAGTGAAGGAATCCTTTCCCTCAGCCTTGACGAGATGCACGCAATCAGGGACTACTTTGTCTCCGATGCGGCAAGAAACGCCCGGGCGGCACTCGGGCTTCCGGATCAGCCGACCGACGTGGAACTGGAATGCATCGCGCAGACGTGGTCGGAGCACTGCAAACACAAGATCTTCGCCGGGCGGGTCCATTATGTCGACGAGTTCGGGCGGGAAGAATGGATCGATTCCCTGTTCAAGACCTATATCCGCGCGGCAACGGAGAAAATCGGGAAAGAGATTGACTGGCTGGTTTCGGTCTTCAGCGACAATGCCGGAATTATCCGGTTTAACGAGCGGTACAACATTTCGTACAAAGTGGAGACGCATAACTCTCCTTCGGCCCTCGATCCTTACGGAGGCGCGATTACGGGCATCGTCGGGGTCAACCGCGATCCCATGGGAACCGGCATGGGATGCGAGATGCTCGCCAACGTCTGGGGCTACTGCCTCGGCTCCCCGTTTTTTGACGGCGAGTTGCCTGAAGGCTTGATGCATCCCTGCCGCATCCGCGACGGCGTGCACCAGGGCGTAATCGATGGCGGCAATCAAAGCGGAATTCCATGGGTGCGCGGCTTCGAACGTTTCGACCAGCGATATATCGGAAAGCCTCTGGTCTACTGCGGGACCATCGGACGAATCCCGCGCGTGCTTCAGGGTTGTCCCTCGGAACGGAAAGAAATTCTTGCGCGGGATATCATTGTGATGTGCGGCGGCCGCATCGGAAAGGACGGGATTCACGGCGCGACCTTTTCCTCCGAAGAGCTGCGCAAGGAATCTCCCGCGCAGGCTGTGCAGATCGGAGATCCGATCACGCAGCGGAACATGTACGAATTCCTGATCGAAGCGCGCGCCCTGGGGTTGTACCGCGCGATTACGGATAACGGCGCAGGGGGACTGAGTTCGTCCATCGGCGAGATGAGTCGACTGAGCGGCGGGGCCGATCTCGACCTCGCGAAAGCGCCGCTCAAATACGAGGGGCTTCAGCCATGGGAAATTTTTCTCTCCGAAGCGCAGGAGAGAATGTCTCTTGCGGCGCCGCCGGAAAAGCTGGACGAGCTGCTTGCGCTCGCGGCACGCCGGGAGGTGGAGGCGACAGCGCTCGGGACTTTTACCGACAGCGGTGCGTTAATCGTCCGCTACGGAAACCGGGTGGTTGCCCGCCTCGAACTCCAATTCCTGCATGAAGGCGGTCCGCGCATGTCCCTCGAAGCCCGCTGGCAACCTCCTCAAATTCCTTCTCCCAAACCGGCGCGCAAGGGAAAGCGCAACCGGCAGCTGATTGAAATGCTGCGTTCTTTAAATGTCTGCTCCCGGGAATTCAAATCCAGGCAATACGACGGGGAAGTGAAGGGCCTGAGCGTGGTCAAACCTTTCGTCGGCGTAAACAGCGACGTCCCGAGCGACGCCACGATCGTGCGGGTGGAACACGGCCGCCGCGAGGGAATCGTTCTCGCCGAGGGGATCAACCCGTTCTATTCCGACCTGGATACCTATGCCATGATGGCGAGCGTCATCGATGAAGCGGTGCGGCGTGTGATCAGCGTGATTTCGGGCAAGGACAGCATGAAGAATGACTCGGTCCGCGGCGGGCGCAAGATATCGATTCCACCGACCGTGCTTTTTTCGACCATCGGCAGAATCGAGGATGTGGGCCGCGCCGTGACGATGTATTTCAAGAACGCCGGCGACTCGATTTACGTGGTGGGGATGACCGCCAACGAGCTCGG
>JBEKKY010000354.1:0-4202 GCA_050010475.1 Acidobacteriota bacterium
CTGGCGACCGGCCGGATTGCCAGCGCGGCTATTCGAATCCCCGAAATGAAATAAGGGGATATGACTCGATTGGCTCCCGCCATGAGCAACTTCTTCTCGGTATCTTTGAAACCGGCCCTGGCTACAATGTTAAGCCCCGGATTCAAAACGCGCGCCGATAGGGTCACATAAACGTTTGCCACGTCCGAATCAGAGCAGGCGATGAGTCCTTTGGCGGACCGGATTCCTGCTTCGATTAAAGTGTTATCGGATGTTGCATCTCCGATGATGATCGGAACATTCTGATGCTCCAGTTCATCCAAGGTTTCCTTTTTGCTGTCGATGACAACATATGGAACGTTTGACTTGTCAAAGACCTGCGCCACCTGATGTCCAACCCTGCCGAAGCCGCAGATGACATAGTGCTGAGTCATCTGACTGATTTTTTTGTCCATCCTTTTCCTCTTCCGGTATCCGGTCATCTCACCTTCGACAATGATTTCGACTCCCTGCCCTGCGATATAAATAGCGCTGCCGACGCCACCGACAATAATGAACATGGTGAAAATCTTGCCCGCAGCGGATAGAGGCCTGACCTCCTGGAATCCGACGGTAAAAATAGTCGTGATCACCATGTAGGTCGATTCCAGTAAAGTCCATTTCTCTATAAACTCATATCCGAGGATGCCTACCAGGACGACACCCGTCAGGAATATGATTGCGGGAAGCAGTTTGCGAAATGGGTGATGATTCATAGATCCGCCGCCCGATCTTGATATCAATGGATAAATCTGAACGCGGCATCATACCACGACAGCATTTTGCATTGGTCATTTTCCACTTCCGAAAAATAATTCATGGGAAAGCCGACCACGTCCATGCTACGTCCACGGGCACCTGTGCACGTGGACGGCTTCTGGCGTGACGCACACCATATCAATTGTTATATACTGGGCGGGCAATCAAACAATTCCGTTGGGTAGAGAAGGAGGAAATTTGAATCGTCTTGAAATATTTCCGGTAGCCAATCCCCGAGACCTGCGGCAATTCATTCGCCTTCCCTGGAAGATATATCGGAATGACCCTTATTGGGTCCCTCCGCTGCTTCTCGACATGAAAACGCTGCTGAATCGGGAGAAGCATCCCTTTTTCCAACACTCCTCCGCGGAGTTCTTCCTGGCCCGCCGCGACGGCGAGTTGGTGGGACGCATTGCCGCCATCCAAAATAACAATCACAATAATTACCATGGCGAGCGTACGGCTTTTTTCGGTTTCTTCGAGTCGGTGAACGAAAAAGAAGTTGCAGCTGCACTGCTGGAGCAGGCAGCAAGTTGGGCGCGCAGCCGGGGGCTGGTCCAGCTGCGCGGGCCGATGAATTATTCGACCAATGAAACGCTCGGTCTGCTCGTCGAAGGCTTCGATTCTTCTCCTTGCCTGATGATGACGCACAATCCTCCGTACTATCAGGAACTGATTGAGAGCGCAGGATTCGAGAAAGCCATGGATCTGTATGCCTGGTGGCTGCTGACTGAAAGGGGACTGAATCCCAAAATCGTCCGGGTCGGCGAGAAGGTTTTAAAGGATCAGGGAATCCAGGTCCGAACGATCAACATGAAAAAATTCCGGGAAGAAGTCAAAACCATCAAAAAGATTTACAACGATGCGTGGAGCACGAATTGGGGCTTTGTGCCCATGACGGATGCCGAGTTCGAGCATATGGCAAAGGATCTGAAAACAATCGTGGATCCCCGTGTGCTGCTGATTGCCGAAAAGGATGGGGAGCCTCTCGCATTCTCGCTGGCGCTGCCGGATTTCAACCAGGCGCTCAAGAAAGTCAACGGACGCCTGTTCCCGTTCGGGCTTGCCAAATTGATCTATTATGGCCGACAAGTCCGGCAGGTACGCGTGCTGGCTCTCGGGATTGTTAAGAAAGTGCAGAATTGGAACGGTCTTGGCGCGGCACTCTATTATGAATCCTTCCGTCGCGGTGTCGCTGCCGGTTATCGCAGCTGTGAATTTTCATGGACGATCGAGAGCAATGACCTGATCAACAGGAGCATGCAGCTTTTTGGCGCCGAGATCTATAAGCGGTATCGCATCTACCAGAAAGCTCTTTAGCAAGAAAATGGGGACGCCACCCTATTTCGCCTGATCAGCAACGATTGAATCGGGAGCGGATAAGCGAAATAGGGTGGCGTCCCCAATACCGACCCCGATCCCGATGGTTACCTCGCAACCGACTGGTGAATCTTGTTCAGTTCTTCCGATAACGCCTGGACCGCATAGCGTATTTCTTCCTCGGTATGGGTCGCGCTGATGAAGAATCGCAGCCTTGCGGCATTTTCTTCCACTGCCGGATGAACAATCGGCTGGACATTTATTTTCCTGGCCGCCAAAGCCTGGCTCAACATCATGCATTGTATGGAATTTCCGATAATTGCGGGGATAACCGCTGCACCTGCAGAAAATCCGGTGTTGACTCCGCTGCTGCGCGCCAAGTCAAGAAAGAGCTTTGACCGTTGGCGGAGCTGTTCGACGATTTCCGGATGGCGCTGCATTAACTCCAACGATTTGAATGCAGCAGCTGCGTTTGGCGGGGACATTCCCACGGAATAGAGGAATCCCGGAGCGGTGAACTTGAGGTAACGTACGAGCGGATTGCTTCCGGCAATGTAACCTCCGCAGCTTGCAAGCGACTTGGAAAGAGTGCCCATCCAGAGGTCAACGTCTGCCGGATCAATCCCCGGAAAATGATGAGAGAGGCCGCGGCCGGCAGGTCCGAGAACGCCGATCGAGTGTGCTTCGTCGATAATGAGGTTGCATTGAAAACGCTTCTTCAGCTCAATCAGGCGAGGGAGATCGCAGATGTCTCCGTCCATGGAAAAAAGTCCTTCGGAGCAGATGAGAGCTCGACGGTATCTGTTTCTCAGCCGGCTCAGCAGTTGTTGCAGCTCAGACATGTCGGCATGTCTGAATGGAATGCGTTTTGCACCCGAAAGATAGATGCCCTGCAGGATGCTGTCGTGGCAAAGAGAATCATGCAGGATCACATCGTCTTTATCGAACAGATGGCCGATAGTCGTAACGTTAGTCGCATGGCCGCTCACAAAAACAACCGCATCTTCGACCCCGATGTGTCGGGCAAGTCCCTGTTCAAGATCCCGATGGATCTGCCGCTCACCGGAAACAAGCCGACTGGCCGATACGGACGTGCCGTAGCGATCGATTGCTTCCTTGGCTGCCGCGATAACCTCAGGGTGCCCGGAGAATCCGAGGTAGTTGTAACTTGAAAAGTTCAGCATCTCGACGCCATCAATAACGCTCCGGTTTCTGGCGGTTCCTTCGTGGATATGAAAGTAAGGATTCCTCAGCCCATTTCTTTTAATCTCCTCCAACCGCTCTTCAATGTTCCTGACTTCCGGAAAAGAGGCGATATCACAGCACTCCCGCTCCTTTGCCTCCACCGGCATGGGATCAGGCGCTTTCGGCGGGTCCGGCAGGTGGCCGGAAATTCGGTCTCGAATCAGATCCAGCAGGTCCCCAACCCTGCTCAAGGTCGCAACTTCTTTATCGCTAATCTGGATCGAAAGGTTCTCCTCGAGAACGCCAATCACTTCCATCATTGCGACTGAATCCAGACCCAGTTCCGAAATGAGAGTTGAGGCGCTTACGTCACCAAGTTCTCTTGGATTGACATCATAAACAGCCGTCTTGAGGATATTGATGAGATTTTGGTCCATGCTTATCATTGGAGTCCCGCCCTGATAATCATTAAAGGCGCGATCATATCATATCTTTTAACCACGTATTTGCCTGGATCGGCATGGATAAGAGATTTTTAAGCTGAACAGTGTAAATCCGCCAGAATCCGCGGTTGATGTGTTTTGACGACAGGGAATTTTAATCAGCGGAGGGCCAAGGTTTCCGACGAGGGGACATTCGAGCGCTTATCCGGGTCTCCGAACAACCCATCTTCGAACAGGGCTTTCGCTCTCCTACGTTGCAGTTTCCCGCTGGATGTTTTCGGAACCGAGCCTCGCCCCGCAAGAACGACTTTGTCTACCGTAAGTCCGAATGCGGACCGGACCTGCTCACTGATCGCCTGAGCCAATTCCGCATTCTCGGGCATAGTTGTTTCCGCAATGATGATGAGTTTCTCGGTAGAATCTCCATCCACCGAAAACGCCACGACACTTCCTTTGCGAATTCCGCTGATCTCCTCT
>JBEKKY010000355.1:0-4194 GCA_050010475.1 Acidobacteriota bacterium
TTCACCGGACGCATTTCCATCGCCTGTCCCGGGAGCTTGGCAATAATCTTCAGAGTGATGCCTTCGTCCGGCTGGATCCGGAAGGCGAGAACATTTGATTCCCCCTGGGTTGTAGGCGCTTGGCGGAAAATGAAGTGGGGGGGGCGCTGAAACACAATGGCGATCTCGGTCACTCGCTTGGCCAGGTTCTTCCCCGTCCGGATATAGAAGGGGATGTTGGCCCAGCGCCAGTTATCGATATTGAATCTGATCGCCGCGAACGTCTCGGTTCTGGAATCGGGAGCTACTCCCTGTTCCTCCAGATAGCCGCGTGTTTCCTTCCCTCCGATTAGACCTCTTGCATATTGCGCTCTCACGGAAAAACGATGCACGTCCTCCGGCGTGAATACGCGAATGGAATGCAGGACTTTCGCTTTCTCGCTTCTGACTGCATGCGGGCTGAAGTCAGGAGGAGGCTCCATCGCAACGAGGGCTAGCAGCTGCAAAGCATGGTTCTGCACCATGTCCCGGAGTGCGCCCGCTTCTTCATAGTAGGCGCCGCGGCCGCCGACTCCGATGTTTTCTGCGGCGGTAATTTGTACATGATCGATATGCTGCCGATTCCAGATCGGCTCGAATATTCCATTGGCGAATCGAAAGACCAGTATGTTCTGCACGGTCTCTTTGCCGAGGTAATGATCGATGCGATAGACCTGTTCTTCACCGAAAACCGAGCTGACGATCTCACTCAGTTCCTGGGCCGATTTAAGGTCGCGGCCAAAAGGCTTCTCGATAATGATTCTTATCCAACCTGCACTGTCGGTGTATTCCTGTTGCATTCCATTGGCGCCGAGATTGCGAATAATGTCGGGGTAGTCGCTCGGGGAAGTGGCGAGATAGTAAATCCGATTTCCGCCCGTTCTGCGAGTCACATCCTGTTCGGCAAGCAATTTTTTCAGCTCGCCATAGATCAGAGGATTGTGATAATCAGCCGCCATATATTGGATGCCCTGAGCAAAGGCGTTCCAGGTCTCTGAATCGGAGGGGTTCTCCGTATCCTTGTCGACCCAGGCGCGCAGCCTGTCGCGATAAGCTTCATTGCTCATCGGAGTGCGCGCCATGCCAATGATCGTAAATCCGGCGGGAATCATCCGTTGTTGAGAGAGGCGATAGAGCGCAGGGATGAGTTTGCGGCGGGTGAGGTCTCCGGAGCCGCCGAAGATAACCATGGAACTCGGCTCCGGGCTGCGGCGCATACGGTAGCCGTGTCTTAGAGGATTCGCTTCCATAGATGAAGATTACCGTGGCTGGGAAACAACTTCAAATTTACGATGGCTTTTGCCGGGAGCGCCGGCGTCTCGCCGGCTAATTTGCAGCATTTCGAGAACTGCACGGTTCTATTTATGTGTAAAAGAGCCGGCGGGACGCCGGCGCTCCCGGGGGGTTAATCGTTAATTGCTAAGAGGGCGGCGCCCAGGGCGCCAAGCATTTGCGGCTGCGGAGGGACCAGAAGATCGCATTTCAACACATCGCCGATCAGTTGAGCAAGGCACCGGTTCCTTGCGCCGCCGCCGGCAAATACGATCGGGGGATTCGTGCCGACCCGCGCCAGCATTGTACCGGCGCGGGCGGCGATGGTGCGATGCACCGCGAGGGCAATGTCCTCAAAGGTCAGCGCATCGTCTACGGCCACAGCTTTTCAATTTTGGGAGCCAGAAGCTTCAGGATTGCTACCGGCAAAGAACTGGTGAATTCATACTCGCCCGCCTCTTTGCCTGGAACAAAGGCAGTAATAACTCCGAAAAAACGGTCCTCGATGTAAAAAACAAAAACGGCGGTGCGGTCGATGGTACGGGATGAAATCAATCCGCCTCCGCGTCCAAAGGAATCGAAACGGTTATCGCCCGAACCGGTCTTGCCGCCGACAACCAGTGGCTTGTCCCCGACCTTGTAGGCGCCGGCCAGTCTAATTGCCGTTCCGGTCTGGACCACTTGGGCCAAAACGGGAAGGACTGCACGGGCAACCTCTTTGGGCATCACTCGCGTTCCCTGAGACTGCTCCGGACCCATCGTCGTTTCATAAGGAGTATCGCCGGCGAAACGCAGCCGGGACATTCGGATTGTCGGTTTCGCGATCCCGTCATTCAGGAGAATTCCCATCAGCTGCGCCAGCGCCTCAGGTCTATCTCCGGAACTTCCGATTGCGGTTGCGAAGGAAGGCACCAGCCTGTCGAACGGAAATCCTAAGCGCCTCCATTGGGGGGTCATGCGCGAGAATGCATCCTGCTCGAAGCGAATTCGAAGGCGCAGATTTTGAGCCGCCCGGCTGCGCCTATTGAAAAACCAGGAGGCCGAGATCTGACGCGCTTCACTGCTTTCATCCCAGAGCTGTTCCCAGTCCATGGACGGATCGTTAGCCAGTTCTCCGGCGCACCACACTTTGAGCGGATGAATCCCAAGAAGGTAGCCGTAGTGGGAAAGTTTCAGCCTGGGATCGCCGTAGGCCCTCGCCAGTTTGGCTGTCTTTTCAAGTGGAACGTTCCCCAGATACTTCTCAAGCCAATCCGTCAATCCATCCTCGTCGGCATTGTGGTGCCAGGCGTAGAAAAGAATCGCAAGATGACGGTCCGAATTCGCCTTGTTGCCCAAAAGGCTTCTGACGATTTCATCCGGTGAGAGTTTCTGAAACGTTTTGTAGGATTGGTAAAGAAAGGATCTGGATTCTCCATCCGCGATTTCCTGGAGCAACTTGTGCCTGGTGGGATTGTCGATATCCGAGAGCACTGCATCCGTGTCATAGGGAAGGCGGGCTTTGTAATACTGTACCACGTCCCGCATCAGGCGCACGTACGCGAGATTGACCGAAAGAGCTGTTGCTTCCCGAACCGTGTATTGGCGCCCGTTTTCCTGCTTTTCAAAGTTCTGAAAAGTGTGGATGCCGCCACCCGTGAAAAAGGTTTCACCGGGGTTGCCGGAGTATTTTCGGTCCAGGGCGAGTTGGAGCAAAGCATCCAGGCCCAAACCCGGTTCTTTGCACATCGTTTCTGCTGCCCAGCGGGTGATGGGGTCGCGTGCGGTGTTCAACTCTTTCTTCAGCGATTCAGAATCGAGAACCGAGAACTGGGCGTGGAGAGAAGCCACGACATTCAGATAGTTCACCAGCGTACGCAGCTTGGCCGTGCTGCCCAACTGCATCTTCATTTCCGTATTAATATCGAAGGGCGCATTGAGATTGTCGGTGACCACTCGAAGCTGATTTCCGCTCGGGGTTTTTTCAAACAACATCATTCCATAGACCACCTTGGCCGGATCCCCCCTTGCAAGGAGCCGTTTGCCCCGCAATCCTGCCGAATCGATAAAGCTGGGGTCATGCAGCTTTTGAAAAAGGTCTATCACATTATGTTGAAGCCCGGAATTGATGGTGCTTTCAACATCCAGGTGGAGTCGATCCAGTTCATACAAGCCCGGCACTCCCAGAAGGGAGGAAAGCTTTGTCCGGATCTCATTGGCTGCTTTGCGTTCGGCATACTCAGGCAGAGTATATTCTGGAGGATGGGTGGAAAAGGATAGCGGCGTTGCAATGACCCGGTTAGCAAAATCTTGTGGGATCGACTGAACATTCGCAAGCATCTGGGCATAGAAATTCGCTCTGGCTTGTAAGGCCGAACGCTTCTGTACCAGGTAATAGCTCGGCGCTTTTACAGAACACAAAAGCGCAAGCGCATGTTTGAAAGCCCTTGCTTTTTGGGGACCGGCATCCGGCAGTGAAAGAGATTTCTGCACAGAAGAAAGGTCAAGGCCGAACCATGCACTCAGACCATTTCCGATTCCGTGCAGTTCCCCATATCCGGGCGCTGCCGCAAGCGGAATGGAATTCAGATAATCGAGGATGATTTGCCGGCGTTCTTCACGCGTATCGGGGCCGTTTTGATAGACCTTCAGGCTTGCGTCCGTCATTTGGCGGAGCTTGGCCATCATGGAATCCGTCCGCCCCTCGTAAGAGTGGCGATACTTTTCCATTTGAGTGGCGAGGGTACTGCCCCCTTCGACAGGCAACGGAAGTCCCAGTTTATGGCCGGCGTATAGAAGAGCCGCTTTTGCGAGCCGGTCCCAATCCACAACCGGGTTGGTTCGAGAGTCGGCAGGCTCACGCAATTCTCGGTTTTCTATAAGAAGAAGGCTTTTTACCAGCAGTGGTGGTATCTCTTCGAAACT
>JBEKKY010000356.1:0-4166 GCA_050010475.1 Acidobacteriota bacterium
CGGTTATCCGGCAACCCCGCGGTGATCAAGTAGGTATTCTGGTTGATGTTTCCCTTTCCAGGGAAATCATTCACTTCTAAGGGTTCCGAAATAGCGAAACAGGATGCAATGCGGCGTACCTCTTCGAGATTCGCAGGATTATGAGTCATCGCGGCAGTATAACTTTAAAATTTCTGAACCAGAATACAGAATTCAGGCGATAATAGGAGTTGATGCAGAGGGGCTTCTGAATCCCGGGTCTTTGATTTTTCCGGTGTGTTGTGCGGCTCGATTCGGAAGCGGTTTTTAGATATTTGGGCTTTAAACTCCCCTCAGGTGCCCTTTTGGATGATTCTAATGTAATATAAAACTTCTTCAAGGCGGAGGAATATACATCATGCCAATCAAACTCGCCATCAACGGATTCGGTCGAATCGGACGCAACCTGGTGCGTTGTTCCTTTCGGGATCCAAAAATCCAGATCGTTGGCGTCAACGACATCACCCAGCCGGAAGTATTGGCTCATCTTCTCAAGTACGACTCGGTTTTGGGACGATTCGGTGGAACGGTAGAACTGAAGGATGGGAATCTCGTGGTCGACAGCAAGCCGATCAAGATCTTCAGCGAAAAGGATCCTGCAAAACTCGACTGGAGCTCGCTGGGTGCCCAAATCGTTGTGGAATCCACGGGGCTATTTACGGAAGGGGAAAAAGCAAAGGCTCATCTGAAGGGTACCGTTAAGAAGGTCATCATATCGGCTCCAGGAAAGAATGTCGACGGCACGTTCTGCATTGGGGTCAATATGGATGCGTATGATCCGGCCAAGCACAACGTGATTTCCAATGCCTCATGCACCACAAATTGTCTTGCTCCGCTGGCCAAAGTTCTCGACGAGAAGTTTGAAATTCAATCAGGCTTTATGACGACGATTCACAGTTACACGAATGACCAGAATCTGCTGGACCTGCAGCATCGTGATCTTCGTCGCGCGCGCGCTGCCGCGATCAACATGGTGCCCAGCACCACAGGAGCTGCCAAAGCCATAGGGCTGGTGCTTCCCAGACTTGCGGGCAAGCTGGACGGGCTGGCAATTCGAGTTCCGACCCCGAATGTCTCTCTTGTGGATCTTGTGACTATCGTAAGGGTAAAGGCTACAAAGGAGGATGTGAACAAGGCCCTGAAAGAGGCATCCGAAGGCCCGCTGAAGGGCATTCTCGGTTATTCCGAGGAACCTCTTGTTTCAACCGATTATATGCAGGACTCCAATTCCGGCACGGTCGATGCGCTGGAAACCAAAGTCATGGGAAATCTGGTCAAGACTCTGGCGTGGTACGACAACGAATGGGGGTATTCCTGCAGGCTGCGCGATCTTGTCAAGTACATCGGTGCGTAATTCCCGGATTTCAAGCGATGAAAGGCGATCATGGCAAAGCTAACGATTCAGGATCTCGACCTGAAGGGGAAGCGGGTTTTTGTGCGTGTGGATTTTAACGTTCCGATCAACAAGGGGAAAGTGACGGACGACCTGCGCATTCGGGAAGCCCTCCCGACGATAAGGTACGGCATCGAGCATGGTGCACTTCTGGTTCTGGCGTCGCATCTGGGGCGACCCAAAGGCAAGCCGAAACCGGAATTTTCTCTTGCTCCCGTTGCCGAGCGGCTCTCCGAATTATTAGGTAAGAAGGTGATTTTTACCAAGGACTGCATCGGGCCAGAAGTCGAAAAAGCCGTGACAGCGGCTCAACCGGGAGACGTGATCCTCCTGGAAAACCTCCGTTTCCATGCTGAAGAAGAAGCCAATGATCCCGGGTTCGCGAAGCAGTTGGCGGCATTGACTCCCATTTACGTCAACGACGCATTTGGGAGCGCCCACAGGGCCCACGCCTCGACCGAGGGAATCACTCGCTTTGTACAGCAGGCTGCGGCCGGGTTCCTGATGGAAAAAGAACTGCGCTATCTTGGAGGTGCGCTGGAAGCGCCGCAGCGTCCTTTCATTGCCATCCTCGGCGGCGCTAAAATTTCCGACAAGATCGAAGTAATTGAAAATCTGTTGGGGAAAGTGGACCGGCTTCTTATCGGCGGCGCCATGGCTTTCACATTTCTGAAGAGCCAGGGGAAAAACATCGGGAAATCGCTGTGCGAAGACGATAAGCTGGATCTGGCTCGCGAGCTTCTTGCAAGAGCTCAGGGGCGCATTGTTCTCCCGACGGATGCTGTTGCCGCTTCAGGAATTGACGATGGGGGTTCCGCGCACGTCGTGCCATCCGGAGAGATTCCGGCGGAAGAAATGGGATTGGACATCGGTCCAAAAACAGTAGCGGAATATTCGGAGGTAATCCGTTCCGCCAAGACAATTGTCTGGAACGGCCCGATGGGCGTTTTTGAGAAGGATGCCTTTGCGACAGGAACCGTCAGCGTCGCACGGGCGGTCGCCGATTCCCGAGCCGTGTCTATCATCGGGGGAGGGGACTCAGCCGCGGCAGTTGCAAACGCAGGGGTTGCGGATCGGATCACTCACATCTCCACGGGAGGCGGAGCATCGCTGGAATTTCTGGCAGGCCAGGTCCTCCCCGGCGTTGCCGCGCTTAGTAACAAATAGCCAGAAGCCTGGCTCCTGGCTTGCAAGAAGGCTGAAAGATTGTCCATGAGAATTCCTGTTATTGCTGGAAACTGGAAAATGCATAAGACAGCGGGTGAAGCCCGCCTGCTGGCCCGCGCGATCAAAGACGAAATAGGGGATCTGTCTGGCCGTCAGGTTGTCCTGGCGCCTCCCTTTACTGCCCTGACATCCGTCTATAAGGAAATTCAGGGGAGCCCGCTTATTCTGGCGGCCCAAAATGTCCATTGGGAATCCAAAGGCGCCTTCACGGGGGAAATCAGCATTCCAATGGTCGAGGATGCCGGATGCGGTATGGTTATCATCGGACATTCGGAGCGGCGGCAATATTTTGGCGAAACAGACTTCACGGTCAACCGACGGGTCCGCGCGGTGCTGGATTCAAAGCTCCAAACCATTGTCTGCATCGGAGAGACATTATCGGAACGGGAATCCGGAAAGCATCATAGTATAGTAGCGCAACAACTTGCAGGCGGACTGGACGGCTTGACAGCCCAGGGCATGTTGCGTATTATTCTCGCCTACGAACCGGTATGGGCAATCGGTACGGGTCGCACGGCATCCCCCGAAATCGCCCAGGAAATGCACGGATTGATTCGTAAATGGCTTTCTGACAGGTTCGGAAACGAGGCACAGGAAGTTCGCATTTTATATGGCGGCAGCGTCAAACCTGATAACATCGATGTCTTGATGCAGCAGCCGGACATTGACGGCGCACTGGTGGGTGGAGCATGCCTGGAAGCCGACAGCTTCCTGCGCATTGTCCACTTCAAATCCTGATGGCCGGCAGAAAGTAGGTTTTCAAAATCATATGCTTCTTTACTACGCGTTTGCAACGCTGCATGTAATTGTGTGTGTTATTCTCGTCCTGGTGGTACTGCTTCAGTCCGGGAGAGGTGCGGACCTGGCGGGCGCATTTGGCGGAGGGGCGACACAAACAGCTTTCGGAAGCCGGGGCCCGGCATCGTTTTTATCAAAGATGACCACGATCGCTGCGATTGTTTTTATGTTGACCAGTATCGGGCTGTCGCTGATCTCTACTAAAACGGAAGCTAAATCAGTTCTCGAGAGAACCAGGCAGAGTGCACCAGTAAAGAAGGCGCCTGCCCCGACCAGCGCTCCTGTGGCAACACCCACGCCGGAACAGATCAATCGAAGGGTGGAAGAGCTGGAAAAACAAAAGGCGGCGGGCAAAGCCGGCGCCGGCTCTGCCCAACAGCAGCCTGAAAAACCGACTGCGCCTGCGCAGCAACCTCCTAATAAGTAGAAGATTAGTTTCAGGTGGTCCCTCGGCCGTTTTTCAGACGGCCCGCCCAAGTGCCGAAGTGGTGGAACTGGCAGACACGCCATCTTGAGGGGGTGGTGAGGAAACTCGTGGGGGTTCGAGTCCCCCCTTCGGCACCATCCACATTCCCAAAAACAAAAAACGCCACGGATTTCACAGCGCGGCCGGGCCGCAACCAAAGGAAAGCCGAGAACCGCTATTGAACATGTGGGGACGGCTCTCCAGAGCCGTCCCGCCCGAGCGATCCCAAGACTGAAAATCCGGACGGGTCTCCAGACCCGTCCG
>JBEKKY010000357.1:0-4145 GCA_050010475.1 Acidobacteriota bacterium
GATCGCTGCGTTGCTCGTCGTCGACGATGTGCATGGACATCGCCTCCTCCTCGCGCCTTGCGCTCGCCGTGCAAGCCCCATGCGCGCGACCCCTTCGAATTCTCGGACAGGCTCCTAGCTGCAGCTACCGGTTCGGATCGATGCCAAAATCAAAGCTCGTGTCCGTTGCGCCGAGGACAAGCAGGTATTCGCCGGGTTTCAGATCCTCCCCAAGTGTTACGGAAGTGATCCCATCGGGATACTCGGTCACGATCGTTTTCCGAATATCCGCCTTCCTGAAGCCTTCTTTGTTCTCCACGGTCGCGTCAGTGGAAGACGTGTGAAACGTACGGCTTGCTTTTTTCTGTGCCAGCCGAATGAGCATTGCATCCTTTGGGTGGCCGGTTTCGCGTATATAGAACGTGGGCCGCTGAACAACAAGACGCGTTGAAGCTTTTGCGCCGGGGCATACGATGTCCGTCCCAAGATTTGTGAAGCCTCCGGTCTCGACATATAAACCAAGACCTTTAGCCTTCGTGTTGGAAATGAGTGCCCGCGGGACACTGATCCAGCGATTATCGTTCTGCCGGTAATAGACGCCCGGTGAGGCCGGGATCCCCGGAGCTTGCGCAATTTGCCCCCCCTGAAGCAGTAAAAACAACAAAACGAAATAGCTCATCATGGTATCGTAGCATAGATTCAGCTAGAGCCCGGAAAAGCTTTGATTTTGACCGATAGCGCACTGTGATAAACTTTGCCTGGTTGCGTTCAGACAGGTCATCAGATACAAGCGCACAAAGACTGCAGGGAATTGAGCTCTGCTTGAATAATCCCAAAGGCCGATTACCCCTGTCGTGGGGATGAGAATGCTTGCATGTACACTGATTATTTCAGGTTGAGTGAGCAGCCCTTTTCGCTAACGCCCGATCCGCGATATCTTTTTATGAGTGAGCGGCACCGCGAAGGGCTTGCGCACCTCGTCTATGGCGTGCAACAGCCCGGCGGTTTTGTTCAGCTCACCGGCGAAGTCGGATCCGGCAAAACGACTCTCTCCAGGTGTCTTGTCCGGCAACTCCCGCCCGAGACCGATGTTGCCTTGATTCTGAATCCCCGGCTGACCGTCATCGAATTACTCGCAACAGTGTGCGATGAACTGAGGATTCCTTATCCTGCAGAGGCCGCCAGCAACAAAGTTCTGATCGATGCATTGAACAAACACCTGCTTGAAGCGCATGCACAGGGCCGGCGGACGGTGCTGATCATTGACGAAGCACAAAACCTTCATAGTGATGTCTTGGAGCAGATACGGCTACTGACAAATCTCGAAACTTCGAAGGAAAAGCTTCTGCAGATCATATTGATCGGGCAGCCGGAGCTTCTGTCGATTCTAAAGCGCGAAGGACTTCGGCAACTCGCTCAGCGCATTACCGCCCGATATCACCTGCTTGCGCTTTCCCGGCGTGAAACTTACGCCTACATCGAGCACCGGCTTTTGGTGGCCGGCAGAAGGGATCCCCTTTTTACGCGTCCCGCAATGCGTTGCGTATATCGCCATACAGGTGGAGTGCCTCGTCTCATCAATATCATTTGCGATCGGGCCCTTCTCGGTGCATATGCAGTGGGCACTCACCAAATTACTTCTGCGATTGTGCACAAGGCTTGCCGGGAAACTCGAGGAGTTATTTCCTGGCGCCTGAATTCTCGACTGATTTGGGCAACGGGGATTGTTGCGCTTTTTGTCCTGATCCTGGCAAGTGCGGTATTCCTCAGATCAGACAAACTGCGCACGGCGAACCACGGCGCTCTTGCTCGCCAGCCTGCAGCAGATCCGGCGCCAAATCCGGTCCAGCCCAAGTTCAGCCCCGCATCGAATAAGGGAACGGAAGCCTTAACAAAGAAGCCAACACTTTCAGACGCTTTCCGCAGTCCTCCGGCCGGTGTGCAGCTGATCGACCTCCTTTCCGGTTCTTCCTCCCATAGCGCTTTCTCAAGCTTTACCGATCTATGTGCGCTCTGGAAAATAAAGCCTCCATCCAATTCGGCGGAATCCGGATGCAAAGCGGTGCAGGCACAGGGATTTGACTGTCTGAATGTTGCGGGCAGCTGGCCCAAATTGCGCCGCTACAATGTCCCTGCCATCCTGGAGTTCATTTTGCCGACTGGAGTCAAAAGGAGGGCCGCACTCGTTGGGCTAAACAATGAGACAGGAATATTCGTCGTGGGTGGGCATGAATATGGGTTCCCACTTTCGGAAATCGACCGGGTGTGGGACGGATCGTTCACAATCCTCTGGAAGCGGCCATTTGATCTTCGCCGGCTTGTGCCCGGCACACAAGGAGAGGATGTTATTTGGATTCGGCGGGCGCTGGATACCCTGGAAAAGAAGGCTACGCCGGCAACCGTGCCTGATCTGTATGATGACGAATTGCAAAAGCGGATCGTCGCTTTCCAGCGCGACCAATCGCTGATCCAGGACGGATCTGTTGGGAAAGAGACCCTTGTGCGGCTTACCCTTGCCCTCGATGGACCAAACGCGCCATCACTGTCCGGGAATGCGCGTTAGCAGAGAGGAATTGGAATCATGTCCTACATACTGGATGCACTAAGGAAAGCCGAGCGCGAGCGGGGCATCGCACAAGTGCCCACGCTAATGACAGTGCATGAGACCCAGCCGGAGATCCCTCACAATCGTCTGTGGGCGATCGCTGGAATCTTCCTGGTGTGCACTGCAATCGCTATTTGGTTCGCAGTAGCTTTGTTAAAACCCGCCGCCGCACCATCCCCTTCGGGAGGCGCGGTCGCCGGCGGAGTGCGGCCGGAAGCGGTCAGCGAATCCTCCCCTGAGGAAACCGCTTCTGCCTCGCCGTCCGGAACGGTAATTTCTACAGAAACCAGATCCCCTTTCAAATCACAAGCAATCTTAGGCAATGTGCCCCGTGTCGTTGGTCCCCAGACCGATCAACAGCAAAGAAAACGGTTGGGTGACGAAAACGCCACGACGATTCCCAGAGAAATTGAGCCGCTTCCCATTGTTTCTGAGCCTGCAAAAAATGCCGTCCAGCAGCAGACCGTCCCTGGAGCGGGTGGGTCGGCCGCGCGCCCGGCGAAAAACGGCTCTCCCGCCGCAACGGAAGAGACAACCACCGCGGATAGTTCACAGCCAAAACTGATGTCGCTGCGGGAAGCAATGTCTAAGATGAAAATAACCATCTTGGTGTACGACGAAGCCAGATCCGAGCGCATGGTCTTCATCAACGACAGAAAATATATTGAAGGCGACTTTGTCGATGGGCGATATCTTCTTGAAAGCATTACCGCAGACGGGGCGGTGCTAAGCTTTCAAGGAGAACGGACACTTCTCCGGGCGTCGAAATGACGGCTGTTTCCATTGAACCGAACGTACGTGCATTGCAGGAAAGACAAGAAGGCAGCCCGCCTTCGGTGGATCTGTTTTATAGACAATTTTTCCGCCTCCCGCTTCCGATTAGTGACATTAGAAGAGTTTGAGACATATGCAACCGGCGTTCGTCTAATATGGTAGAATCCAAGAACTGGCAACAGGGAGAGGGGGAACATGAGAAGACTAACCTTAGTTGCTTTAGTTACTTGTATCATTCTGGCGGCCTTTTTAATTATCCCGCCTTTAGCGGCGCAGACACGTGCCGTCCCCTCGGGAGGGAGATCAGATACAGGTAGAGCAGTTGCAAACATCCCTCCCACCGTCTCCACTTCCGCTTACACTCCCGCCCCAAGCACCGTAAGAAGCCCATCAGCTAATTATTCGACAACGGGGAACCGGGCGATCGGCTCTTTTACGGGAGGATTCGCCCCGCGAATTGTGGGGACTTCGTTCAACACAGTCGGCTTATACTACACTTGGCTTGACTATTACTCTTATCTTTATTCCTACTATCATTTCTATCCCTTTTATTTCGACCGTTTCTACAGGAATAACGAACCCTTAATGACTCCGGCAATGCTAAGGATCACTCTGCGCCAGCCGTTGCGCCTCAGTGAAACGATGCTGAAGTCGATCGATGAGCTTGATAGTCTGCTCTCGGATGCCCGTGCCGGAAAAGCGGTCGACAAACAAGCGATTCTCGCAAAAACTCAGGAAATACGAGATTATGCAAAACAGATCCGGCAGGACCCCACTGTTTCCATCG
>JBEKKY010000358.1:0-4143 GCA_050010475.1 Acidobacteriota bacterium
AGGATCGCAATGCGGCCAAGCCCTTGCTCCGGAGAGGCTCGAAATATCCCTCGCCATACAGGCAGATGCCGTCCACGCAGATGTCGAGATAGAGAGGTGTGAGATCCGCTTCGAATTCCAGGGGTGTCTTGGCATGCAGGTTCATCGCGCCGGGCAGGTCCGCCAGGCAAGAGAGCAGCGTGCAACGGACTTGTTTCGTTCGGGCTAAGGGATCGTCCGGCAGATCCTCCGCGACCATGAAAATGTCATGGTCGCTGTCCGGCACCGCCTCGCCGCGTGCACGGGAGCCAAAAAGCACGACAGCCTTCAAGCGCGAGCCGAATGCCGCGGTAAGGGCCTTCAAGAGAACTGCATATTCACTGGTCATGAGGCGATTTAAGAACTCCTTCTGCTTTTTTCTCATTGGGATGCGCTGACAGCAAAATGCGTTTCAACCCATCAGCTCCAACTGCTTTTAAACCGCGAAGACCGCTAAGACCTCAAAGCATCTCTTTTTCTTCGAGGTCTTTGCGGTCTTTGCGGTTTGATCTTGATGAAATACTGCGCGAGACCTCTACGCCACTTCGAACTGCATCTGCTTGAGATTTGCTAAGGGGATTCGGTTCTTCACCCGGAGAACCTCGACTCCGACCACTTCATCTCGTTCATTGAAATCAAGAATAATTCCTGGGCGCACTTCCTCGGATTCAGCAATCTTTGACTCATCAAGCCGGAGATAGACTGCGTCGGCATTCTCGTCGAAATGTATTCTCATAGCATCCTCCTCGCCTTCCGATCAAAGAACGCCGTGACCACAATCCAAGGCGTTGTAGTTTCAGTATAGATTACTCTCAGGACACTGTCACCTCGCTCCGGAACCCGGCCCAATGCGTATCGGAGTGTCTCGTCCTCTTTGTCCCTCTCAACCTGAAGAGGATCCAAAAGGACTTGCTCGATCCACGGCCTTAAGATTCCACGCTCCGCAATCGCCTTCTCTACGTGAGCTGTAAGGTGATAACTGACATCTCGCTTCTCCAATGGTCGGCCTATATACTACAATTGAGCTGATTTAAGAACTCCTTCTGCTTTTTTCTCATTGGGATGCGCTGACAGCAAAATGCGTTTCAACCCATCAGCTCCAACTGCATTTGAACCGCGAAGACCGCTAAGACCTCAAAGCATCTCTTTTTCTTCAAGGTCTTTGCGGTCTTCGTGGTTTGCTTTTAAAAGGTGCGCTGACAGCTTCGCCCCTTCAGTCACACGGGGATTAGTTCGTGACCTTTTGCATTTAATATATTTAGCAAGCTATAAGAGCTAGGAATGGCAGTCATTCTACGTTGTACCCTGCATAAGTGTCAAATTTAAAACATTATCCACAGCCATTCCGGAAGTCCGTGGTTGTGAATGCGCTTGAACGCTGAAAATACAACAAAAGGAAGCGATTGCCTGCTTGTGTGTTTCACACACTTGTGTGAAACATGGGGGGTAATTTCGAGGGCTGTTTTTCGGTTTTACTTCCGGAATAGACCTTTGAGAAGTGGCGGAGAGGGGGGGATTCGAACCCCCGACACCGGTTTTGCCAGTGTAACTGCTTAGCAGGCAGCCCTGTTCGGCCACTCCAGCACCTCTCCGCGGGCCAGGCGCACAAAGCCGCAATCGAGTGCTCATAGTAACGAATTCACACCCTAAAATCCACCAATGATTAATCAGAAGCAAGAAGCCAGGAGCCAGGAGCCAGAAGTTGCAAGGGAAAATGGCCTTTCTACACATTAACGCAAAAGAGCCGGCGAGACGCCGGCGCTCCCGGCAGGTTTATCCTTTTAAGAAGGGCCATTCGCGGCGAAGGCCGGCTCGAATGAAAAAAATCAAGGATCCGGCTATAAGAACAACCAGCGCAAAAATCAGCGACCTGGCCGAGGCCGTCCCCAGAATGTACAGCCAGCCGAGAATCGAAATTATTCCAGGTACAGGATACAGCCACATGCGAAACGGCCTTTTGAGATCAGGCGCCCGGCGCCGGAGGACGAAAAGCCCGATCGCCTGCGGCAGATACTGGATCAGGACTCGGGTAGCGACCAGGCTGCCGATCACATCCGGGAGTCGTCCCAAACTGAACACGGAAGCAATCAAACCGAGGGTTATGAGAGAAACGTGCGGAAAATTCCCTCGTGGGTGAAGCTTTGCGAAAATTCCAAAAAAGTTGCCGTCCGCCGCCGCCGCATACGGAATCCTGGAGTATCCCAAAAGCAGCGAAAAAACCGAGGAGAACGCAATCCAGAGCATCAGAACCGTCATCAGGTGCGCAGCGCCGGTTCCCTGGAGCTTTTCTATGTATGCGGATGCTATGTATGTGCTCTCGCGCGCCTGCCGCCATGGAATGACACTGAGGATTGACGAGCACATCAGAATGTATAGTCCTGCAACGGCGGCGATCGAAATCAGGATCGCACGAGGGATGACTTTCTCCGGCCTTCGAATTTCCTCTCCAAGATAGCAGACGTTGTAATAACCAAAGTAATCATACAGCGCATACAGCGTCGCGTGTCCCAATCCCGCCCACAGCACCCAGTTCAATCGAAAGGCATCCGGCGGGAAATCGGTCAGTCGGGTCAGATTCAAATGGGGCAGCCCCGCCGCCACAATCCAGAAACAACCCGCAAGAACCCCCACAAGCAGGATTACCGAGAGCTTTCCCAGTTGGCGAATCCCACGGTACAGAAGCACAATCAGGATCAAGGGAATGACGGATGCCAGAATCCGCGCTCCCCCCTGTGAAAGTTGCGGGGCCAGGAAACGGCAGTAATTGGCAAATCCAATGCTCCCGCTCGCCACAGACAAAGGAGCGGAAAAAATAATCTGCCAGACGATCAGGAAGGAAAACCATCGCCCGAAGCTCGTGGGGCCGTAGGCTTCTCGAAGATAATAATAGCTTCCGCCCGCTTTCGGCATGGCTGCCCCCAGTTCACACCAGACCAGGCCGTCGCAGAAAGCGAGGAAGGCGCCCAGAAGCCAGCCAATCATGGCCTGCGGTCCGCCCATTGTGGAGAGGAACAGCGGAATGGTGATGAACGGGCCGATGCCGATCATATCGGTGATGGCAAGGGCGGTCGCCTGGATTAAACCCAAGTCCCGACGCAGTCCAGGCTTTCCATTTTGCTGCATCACTGACTGTCTCTTTTTCGAAGTCCTTCTCTGATTCGCCAAAGAAGGTAAAGCGCAGCCAAGATTACAACGCCCCACGTAACCTTCACGATATGACGGTCAACCTGCTTCAGCACTTGAGACCACTGATCTCCGAAGGAAAAGCCGATCCCGATAAATGTCGCCGCCCAGATCAAAGCGCCCGAATAGGCAAAAATTGAAAACAGCAGAAAACGGAGCTTGGAGGTTCCGGCAACAACGGCCGTCAAATGACGCACGCCCGGGATGAAGTATCCGATCAGCAGCGTCCAAGTCCCAAACCGGTCAAACCAGGAATGCACCTTCTCCATCCTCTCGGGCGTGATATGAAAGAGCCATCCGTAGCGATGCAGCAGGTAAATGCCGAGACTTCTGCCGAGGATATAGCTGGTCGTGATTCCACACATGCTTCCAAGGGATGCCGACACGTACGTGGGGAACAAGTGCAGATGTTTTTTATAAACAAGATAGCCGGCGAAGGTCAGCAGCCATTCATCCGGGACCGGCAGGCCGAGGATTCCGAGAACGAGAAGTGAGAAGATGGCGGCATATCCATAATGAGCGACCCAGTTCAGAATCATTTCCATGGGACACACAAAATAGCACAGGGAAATATCGATTTGCAGGCGAAAAGCAAAGAAAGGAATTAGGAACCGGAAGACAGAAGCCAGGAGCCAGAAGATTCTCGGACAGTCGGCGGATGATTGAAACCAAAAAGGAATGGAGAGAAGATAGATTTATGCATGAAGCATTCCGGCTTCGGGCTTCCGGCTCCTTGCTTCCACTTCAGGAGGTGCAATTTTGGCAGGCGAACTGATTCACTCCATCAATCCGGCTACAGAAGAAGTCCTGGCTTCCTATCAGGCACACTCCGGAGCAGAAATTGAAGAGAAGCTCCGCAAAGCACAGAATGCCTTTTTGTCCTGGAGGGACGAACCTTTTTCCGTGAGGGCCGGCCTGATGAGAAAGGCAGCAGCCTTTCTG
>JBEKKY010000359.1:0-4133 GCA_050010475.1 Acidobacteriota bacterium
TCGATGCCGCCAACCATATAAAACGCCTGCTCGGGAATCTGGTCATACTCCCCTTGGCAAATTCCCTGGAATCCTTCGATACTCTCCTTGACGGGCAGGTACTTGCCGGGTATGCCCGTAAACTGTTCCGCCACAAAGAAGGGTTGCGAGAGGAATTTCTGTATCTTTCTGGCCCGGCTGACGGTGAGCTTGTCTTCTTCGCTCAGTTCGTCGATGCCGAGGATCGCGATGATATCCTGGAGATCCTTGTAGCGTTGAAGAATGCGTTTCACCTCGCGGGCGACGGCGTAATGATCTTCTCCGATCACTTGCGGATCCAGGATCCGGGACGAGGATGCAAGCGGATCGACCGCAGGATAAATTCCAAGCTCCACGATCCTTCGTTCCAGGTTTGTCGTGGCGTCCAGGTGGGCGAATGTCGTCGCCGGGGCGGGGTCGGTGTAGTCGTCCGCCGGGACATAAATGGCCTGGATCGAAGTGATCGAACCATGTTTGGTCGAGGTAATCCGCTCCTGCAATTCCCCCATTTCCGTGGCCAGGTTTGGCTGATAACCGACCGCTGAAGGCATTCTGCCCAAAAGTGCCGAAACTTCGGATCCGGCCTGGGTGAACCGGAAAATGTTGTCGATGAAGAGAAGCACATCCTGGTGTTCTTCGTCGCGGAAGTATTCGGCAGCAGTTAAACCTGTTAGAGCAACCCGTAAGCGGGCACCGGGAGGCTCGGTCATCTGTCCGTAAATGAGAGCGGCCTTTTCGATAACTCCGGACTCTTTCATGTCCAGCCAGAGATCATTCCCTTCGCGCGTGCGCTCGCCCACGCCTGCAAACACGGAAAAGCCCCCGTGATGCATCGCAATCCGGTGGATCATCTCCATGATCACCACTGTCTTGCCGACGCCCGCTCCACCGAACAGCCCGATCTTCCCGCCCAGGACATAGGGCTCCAAGAGATCTATGACCTTTATTCCGGTTTCGAGCATTTTAGTTTCGGTGCTCTGATCTTCGAAACTGGGCGCAGGGCGATGAATGGGGTAGAATTTCGTGGCCTTCACTTCACCGAGTTCGTCAACGGGCTTTCCAATCACATTCAGCACGCGCCCTAGGGTTTCGCGGCCAACCGGGACGGTGATCGGTTGCCCCGTATCGACGGCTTTCATGCCGCGGACCATTCCGTCGGTCGGCTGCATGCTGACGCAGCGAACGCGGTTTTCCCCCAGGTGCTGCTGGACCTCGGTGCTGACGTAAATGGAGTTGCCGCCGGCTTCTCCCTCGATAATGACACAATTATATATTGGGGGGAGATGCTTCTCTTCAAACTCGCAATCGACCACCGGACCAATTATTTGTACCACTTTCCCAATCTTTTCCATTGCTCTCTCCCTGCCAGCAATCCAGCCAACAACAAAAATGACGAATTACGAATGACGAATTACGAATTGGGAATGACGAATATCGTTTGTTTACATTCGTCATTCGTCATTCGCAATTCGTCATTCCGTACTGACTGCGCCGCTGACCACCTCGATCAATTCCTTCGTAATGCCTGCCTGGCGCACTTTGTTCGCATACAGCGTCAGCCCTTCAATCATTTCCGCCGCATTGTTCGTGGCGGCTTCCATCGCAGACATGCGCGCCCCTTGTTCCGACGCCGACGCTTCCAACAATGCCCGGAATACCTGTGCCTCCACATATCTGGGCAGCAGGCGCCCGAATATTTCGGCGGGCGGCTCATCGTACAGGTATTCAAGGCGGCTCGCGTCGTCAGGATGCTCCAGCCGTGAAATTGGCAGCAACCGCTCGACGGTCACGTGCTGCTGCACGACCGACTTGAATTCGTTGTAGACGATCCAGACCTGGTCTTGTTCGCCTTTAATAAACTCGTCAATAAGATCCTTTGCAATCGCAGCAGCATCCGCAAAGCTCACCTTGTGCAGCACATTGATCGCTTCGTTTCTGACCGGGTACGGCCGGCGTCTGAAAAAATCCCTTGCCCTTTTGCCCAGGATATTCAGCTCCACCTTCTTGCCTGAATGCTCGTTCAGGAATTCGAGCGCTTGGCGGATGATGCTGGTGTTGTATGCCCCGCACAAGCCCCGGTCCGCCGTAATGATCACCAGCTCGATTTTTTCGTCGCCCCGCCGTGCCAGCAGCGGGTGGGCCTGTTCGGGGACACGGGTTGCCAGGCTATTCAAAACTGCGGCCATCTGGCGCGCATACGGGCGTGCTGCGACAACACGATCCTGCGCTTTGCGCAGCCGCGCAGCCGAGACAAATTTCATCGCACGGGTTATCTGCTGGATGTTTTTGGCGCTGCGGATGCGCCGTCTGATATCGCGTACATTCGCCATAGAGTTGCCCGCTTCTTAGGCTGCTGCCCGTTCAGCCGCGTATTTTTCCTTGAATTCCTTCAGGGCTTCCAGAAGTTCCGCCCGCGTGGTATCGCTGATCGCCTTTTCAGACGAAAGCTTCTGCATGAGCGAGCTTTTTGCGGTATCCATGAACTGGAACATTTCCTTCAAGAAAGGTTGGACCGCCTCCACTTTCAGGCTGTCGGTAAATCCCTGCGTCCCGGCGAAGATCGAGACAACCTGCTTGATCACATCGAGAGGATGATATTGACCCTGCTTCAGGATTTCGGTGAGCCGTTCACCACGTGCAAGCTGCGCTTGGGTTGCTTTGTCGAGGTCCGATCCAAACTGGGCAAAAGCGGCCAGTTCCCGGTACTGTGCCAGGTCCAGACGCAGGGTCCCAGCCACCTGTTTCATGGCTTTGATCTGTGCGTTCCCTCCAACGCGGCTGACGGAGTTGCCCACGTGAATTGCGGGACGTATCCCCGCATGAAACAGATCGCCTTCAAGGAAGATTTGACCGTCCGTGATCGAAATAACATTTGTGGGGATGTAACCCGAGATATCTCCAGCCTGCGTTTCGATAATCGGCAGAGCTGTCAGGGATCCCCCTCCATGTTTTAGGTTCAGCTTGGCCGCGCGTTCCAGCAGCCGTGAATGCAGGTAAAATACATCTCCCGGGTATGCCTCGCGTCCCGGCGGACGGCGCAGAAGCAGGGAGATTTCACGGTAGGCCACAGCATGTTTTGAGAGGTCATCGTAAACTATAAGCGCGTGCTGCCCGCGATCCCGGAAATATTCCCCGATCGTGCAACCGGAGTAGGGAGCAATGTATTGCATAGTGGCCGGATCCGAAGCCGAAGCGGACACCACAATCGTCTTTTCCATCACTTCGTAATCGGTCAGGGTTTTAACAACCTGGGCAACAGTGGAACGCTTCTGGCCGATCGCCACATAAATACAGATCACATCCGTGTTCTTCTGATTGATGATTGTGTCGATCGCAATCGCAGTCTTCCCCGTCTGCCGGTCTCCGATGATCAGTTCGCGTTGTCCTCGTCCGATCGGAATCATGGAGTCGATCGCCTTGAGCCCGGTTTGCAAAGGTTCTTTCACCGGCTGGCGATCCACAACTCCGGGAGCCAGGCGTTCGATGTTGGCATATTCCGTTGTGTTGATCGGGCCACGGTCGTCGATTGGTTCGCCCAAAGCATTGACCACACGCCCAACCATGCCTTGGCCCACAGGTACCGACATGATGCGCCCGGTTCGTTGAACCAGGTCTCCTTCGCCAATCAGCGTGTATTCGCCGAACAGCACGGTGCCGACATTATCTTCCTCCAGGTTGAGCGCGATCCCCTTGACCCCGTGGGGGAAATCGAGAAGCTCACCGGCCATCACATTGTCAAGCCCGTGGACACGGGCGATGCCGTCTCCCACCGATATGACCGTCCCGACTTCACTCACCACCACACTCGACTGGAAGTCCCGGATCTGTTCTTTGAGGATCTTGCTTATTTCGTCAGCCCTGATCTGCATGCCTGTTCCCCTCCTGCAAATTCGAGATTCGAAATTCGAGATTCCAAATTGGCTTTGTTTAATCTCGAATCTCGAATCTCGAATCCATTACATCTCTGTAAGACGCCTTTTCATCTCGGCGAGCTGGGTTCGAATGGACCCGTCAAAAATGGTGCTGCCCACCTGAACTACAATTCCTCCGAGAAGACCCGGATCGGCCCGCAGCTCCACATTCACAACTTTGCCTGTTATTCCGCCAAGCCGGGC
>JBEKKY010000360.1:0-4129 GCA_050010475.1 Acidobacteriota bacterium
GCGCTGGCAGAGCTGGCCCAAGGGATGAAGGGGGTTGTTACTGCGGAGGAGCATTCCCTGATTGGGGGCCTAGCCTCCCTCATTCAGGAAGTGCTGTATGGACAGTCCCTGCCCGTGAAATCGATTGGAATTGATGACCGGTTCGGACAATCGGCTCACAGCTACGAAGATCTGCTGCAGGCTTACGGATTAACGCCTGCCCACATCGCCGCCGCAGTCCGGCAGCTGATTTAAATGGGGACGCCACCCTATTTCGCAGTTCAGCTGTGTCAATCCGGAGCAAACAGGAGAAATAGGGTGGCGTCCCCATTTTCAGGAGAGAAGCATGCGACTGATAAACAAAGTGGCTTTGATTACCGGCGGGGCGCAGGGACTCGGCGCCGAAATCGCCCGCAGGTTTCATCGCGAGGGGGCAATCGTTTTTATCGGCGACATCAATGAAGCCGATGGGGAAAGAATCGCCCGGGAGATGGACCGGGCGGTGTTCCTCAGGCTGGATGTCACGTCCGAAGCAAGCTGGGAAGCGGCATTGGCGGCAATTCTTGCAAAATCGGGCCGTCTCGATGTGCTGATCAACAACGCCGGAATCAATATACGAAAAAACATCGAGGAGATGCCGGTGGAATCGCTCGATTCCATGCTTGCCGTCAACCTCAAGGGTCCGTTTCTCGGAATAAAGCATGTTCTGCCGATCATGAGGAAGACAGGAGGCGGCACGATCCTCAACATGTCGTCCATCTGCGGGCTGGTGGGCCATAAGTACACGAATGAGGCGTATACTGCAACCAAGGGTGCGCTTACCCTGCTGACCAAGTCGATTGCAACGCGTTACGCCAAGGATAATATCCGCTGCAACTCGGTTCATCCCAGCACGGTGGATACGCCGCTCGTTCAAGCGGTGCTCAAAGATCCGCAGCGCCGCGCCGAGCGCTTTGGGGAGATCCCGCTGGGAAGAATCGCCACGACTGCGGATGTGGCCAGCGCTTTCGTTTTTCTTGCGAGTGATGAGGCGTCCTTTATTAACGGCGCCGCTTTTCCCGTAGACGGCGGCCTTACAGCCTCGTGAATTTACGATTGACGATTTACGATTGATGATCGAAAGGCACACTGTTGCTTCAATCGTCAATCGTAAATCGTCAATCGTAAATTTGAAAGCCTATGCCTAAAATCAAGGGATTGCGGTGGTGGATTATCGGGCTGATCATGCTGGGGTCCACCATTAACTATCTGACCCGAAGCACCCTTTCGGTCGCCGCTCCGACAATCCTCCAGGATTTGCACATCACCGAAAAGCAATATTCATGGATTCTTGCCGCCTTTCAAGGCGCCATTATGCTGCAGCCGATTTGCGGATATGTGCTGGACGTAATCGGGCTTCGGATTGGATTTGCAATATTCGCAGTTGCGTGGTCATTCGTGAACATGGCTCATGGACTTGCTCGCAGTTGGCCGGCTTTTGCCGGGCTGCGCGGTCTTCTTGGATTCAATGAGGGATCAGCCAATCCGGCAGGTATGAAAGCCACGGCGGAATGGTTTCCCGCGAAAGAGCGGGGATTGGCAGGCGGCATCTACAACATCGGCGCCTCGGTCGGATCGATGCTGGCGCCTCCGCTAGTGATCTGGGCCATCCTGCGATACAACTGGCAGACCTCTTTTGTGATTACCGGCGGGCTCGGTTTGATCTGGTCTTTATTATGGCTCCTGTTCTACCGGTCTCCGGAAAAGCACCCGGCCCTTTCCGATAAGGAGCGGGACTACATCAGCTCGGGACAGGAGAAGCAGCTGCATAGCGACGGAATTCGACCATCAGTTCTGAAAATAATCCGGCAGCGCAACTTCTGGGGAATCGCACTGCCTCGCTTTTTCGCCGATCCGACCTGGAGCACCCTCAGTTTCTGGCTGCCTCTTTATTTGAGCAGCGTGCGGCATTTCAATCTGAAGCAGATTGCCTTGTATGCATGGCTGCCGTTTCTTGCGGCCGATTTCGGATCTGTCTTTGGCGGGCTGGTCAGCATGGCATGTCAAAGGTTTGGGAAGGTCAGTTTGATCAATGCGCGCCGATGCGCGTTCAGCCTGGGAGCATTCATGATCCTGGGTGTCGGATTTGTAGGATTCACCGAAAATCCTATGACGGCGATCGCCCTTTTCAGCCTTGCCGGATTTGCGCACCAGACGTTGTCGGTTACGGTGATCACGATGTCATCGGATCTGTTCAAAAAGAGCGAAGTGGCGACGGTTGCCGGAATGGCAGGCACTTTTGGCAATGCGGGGGTTCTGGTGTTTTCTCTCCTGATTGGGGCTCTGGTTGCCAGGATCGGATACACCCCTTTTTTCATCAGCCTCGGTGTGCTGGACGTGTCGGGCGCAATCATTCTGTGGACGATGGTTCGCGAGCCAGGGACCGCTCTGAACTCAAAGGCTCAAAGACTCGAAGTCTCGAAGGCAATGTGATTAAAAAGCGCCACGGTTTCCACGGATTATCCCAAATACAATCCGTGAAATCCGTGGAATCTGTGGCGTTTTTTGGGAGGCTGACTTGAAAATCAAAAATCCTATATTGAGGGGATTCAATCCGGATCCGTCCATTGTTCGCGTCGGCGATGACTACTACATTGCGACTTCGACTTTCGAGTGGTTTCCCGGCGTGCAAATCCATTATTCAAAAGACCTGGTTCACTGGCGTTTGCTGACGCGGCCACTGAACAGGGCAAGCCAGCTGAACATGCTTGGCAACCCGGATTCCTGCGGGATCTGGGCGCCATGCCTGAGTTACGACAGGGGAGTCTTTTACCTGGTCTACACGGACGTCAAACGCTATGGCCGCACGACCCAGGGAGCAAGCACCGGCGATTCTCCACGGGATATGCACAACTATCTTGTGACCAGTCCTAGGATCGACGGGGATTGGAGCGAGCCGATTTACCTGAACGGCAGCGGGTTTGATCCTTCATTGTTCCATGATGATGACGGCCGGAAGTATCTGGTGAATATGGTTTGGGATTTTCGGCCGGGACATAATCGCTTCTCCGGGATTGCCCTGCAGGAATATTCCTGTGAACAGCGCCGGCTGATTGATCGCCCCAGAGTCATTTTCAAAGGGACGCCGCTTGGTTTCACAGAAGGCCCGCACCTTTACAAACGCAACGGCTTTTACTATCTGCTTACGGCGGAAGGGGGGACGGGATGGGGGCATGCCGCGACGTTTGCGCGATCCCGCGAACTCGCGGGGCCGTATGAGCTTCATCCGGCTGGCCAGATCCTGACTTCGCGCGACCGGCCGGAGGTGGAATTGCAGCGTGCCGGGCATGCAGACCTGGTTGAGACACAAGCAGGGGAAACCTACATGGTCCACCTCTGCGGGCGGCCTCTGCGCAACCGGGGGCGCTGCACCTTAGGTCGTGAAACCGCCATCCAGAAAATGGTGTGGCGAGACGACTGGCTGTGGACGGCAGGTGGCCGTGGGATTGCCTGCTCGGAGGTCGAAGCTCCGGAATTGCCGTCCCACCCATTTGTAAAAGCACCGGCGCGTGAGGACTTCAACGAACCGCATCTCCCTCTTGAATTCCAATGGTTGCGATCCCCGTGGCCTGAAGAACTCTTCAGCATGACCGCGCGCCCGGGATTCCTGCGTTTGTATGGCCGCGAATCGCTGGGCAGCCTCTTTCGGCAGTCGCTGGTTGCGCGACGGCAGCAGGCACACTGTTTCAGCGCTTCCACGATCGTCGATTTCGAGCCCGAAACCTTCCAGCAGATGGCCGGCCTGGTTTGTTATTACAACAGCGCCAAATTCCACTCCCTGTATGTTTCTCGCGACGAATCCCTGGGCAAACATATCCGTGTGATGTCCTGTCTTCCGGATCAGGTTCAGCCCGATGCCTTTACCACACCGATTCCCATACCTGGCGGCACGCCGGTGCAGTTGAGAGTTGAGATCGATTATGAGCGTTTGTATTTTGCCTACCGGTTCGAAGACGGGCCATGGCAATGGCTGGCGGGCGTCTTTGATGCCAGTATTCTTTCCGATGAGGCAGGGCCTCCGGGAAATCCTAACTTTACGGGGGCATTCATCGGGATGTGCTGTCAGGATCTTGCGGGGACACGACTCGTGGCCGATTTCGACTGGTTCTGC
>JBEKKY010000361.1:0-4098 GCA_050010475.1 Acidobacteriota bacterium
GCCCGGCACCGTCCAAACGATCGGCCCGTTGTCGCCATTCCTTTGCCAACTCGCCGGTGCATTGTCATCTTCCCCAAGGACCAATACGCTATACCCCGCATTCGTCCAATAGTAAGGAATGCCCGTGATCCCATTTCCCACACGGCCTTGCCCACGCGTCTGCACAATGCCCCCGTTCATGTCTCCGCTTCCATAGATCACCTGCTCCGTGACCTTGCCTATCGGGCAAATAACCTGAGCCTTGCCGGTACGTGGATCGCTGCCCAGAGCAGCCCATGCCGTAGCTGGAATTATCACCCGCCCCTGGCCATCCTTCAGCATCCACAAACCCGCCGTGCGATCGATCAGCAATTGGCCGGCGTCATTCCTGATTCCGCTCCAGGAGCCCGCTTTCACCACTTTTGGGATATCAGTCTTTTTTGTGGATTCTGCGGCAATAAACATGCTCGTCGGCGTGTGCGGCTTGTCGGCAAACGAAACGCTCAAGCGGAATGTGTGCGGATTTACTGTCACCAGGTCCACATGCGCCGTACGCGATGGCGTCGCTTGCGGAAATCCTATAGGCCCTGCGTACAAGCACGCCCAAATCAGTACCACCAGCCGCTTTGAATGAATCCGCAACATTGATTTGTCTCCTGTTATCTGCACGCTATGCGGCCCGCCTGCTGTTCGCTTCATTTCTCAAACCCCGCAGGGAATAGCAGCGACCGACTCCATAGCATCTATTTCGAAGATTCGATTCCCAATGCCTGCTGCATCTTTTCAAGCGGTACGCCCTTGGTTTCATGCACCATGAAGCGCACCCACAATAATTGCAGGAACATCATGAAGCAAAAGAAGGCGAAGATGGTCCCCGGCGCCATGCGCTCCGTCATGATCGGGAAAAACAGCGTCAGCAGCGCCGCGAAAATCCAATGCGTGGAGCTGCCGAGGGCTTGGCCCGCTGCACGGTTGCGATTGGGGAAAATCTCGCTGATAAAAACCCAAATCACCGCTCCCTGTCCCACAGCATGCGCGGCAATGAAAGCGAATATACAAAACGGTACAATGGTGAAATGCTGCGCGTAGAAGGCCCATGAACAAAGCCCGAGTGAAAGGATATAACCGAACGAGCCGATCATCAGCAGAGTTCTGCGTCCAAGACGATCGATAAGCCATAAACCGACAAATGTGAAAACAAGATTGGTAAACCCGATGCCGACCGATTGCATCATTGCGGCCTTGCTCTGCAACCCGGTCATCTCGAATATGCGAGGGGCGAAATAGAGCACGGCATTAATGCCGGAGAGTTGGTTAAAAAAGGCAATCAGAAAAGCCAACAGAATCGGTCGCATCAGCTTGCGGGTAAAGAGGCGGGCGCCTTCCTTATCCCGGTGAGCGGAAGCTTGAATCTCGTCAACCAGTGTTTGCAAATCCGCGTCATTCGTTTTGGGATTGATTCGCCGAAGCACCTGGAGGCCAGTTGCACGATCGCCCAAGCGTGTGATCAGCCAGCGTGGGCTTTCGACGAGAGTCATGGAAAAAAGGGTATAGAGCAAGGAGGGAAAAGCAGCTACTTCCAGCATCCAGCGCCAGGAGTTCTCTCCGATATTCGCGAGCAGCGCGTTGGAGGCGTAGGCTACGAGAATGCCAAAGACGATATTGAACTGGAACATTCCGGTCAGCCTTCCGCGTAATTTAGGCGGCGCTATTTCGGAAATGTATAGTGGAGCTACTACAGTCGAAACACCGATTCCGATACCACCCAAAAATCTGGCGAACATCAGGGAATACACGCCTGTTGCAAGCCCGGACCAAATCGAGCCAATCAAATAAAGAAAGCCGATCACTATCAATGTTCTTTTGCGTCCCCACCTCTCAGTCGGCCAACCGCCGGTTAGTGATCCGAGCACCGTGCCCCATAGAGTCATGCTGATGACAAAGCCATGAACAGTAGCACTAAGTCCCCACAGTGATTGAATCGACTGTTCGGCTCCTGAAATAACAACCGTATCGAATCCGAATAGGAATCCGCCCAAAGCAGCTACCAATGCACAGATCAGCAACATGAGATTCATAAGTGAGTCCTCAAGCCTCTAGATAGTTGACGAAAAAATCTCCTGCGACTGCTTAAAGAAGAAGGAGGGAGGATTGTCCACTGCATACGCATGGGCCTGGCAAGCTCTCCGTTCCAGCAGCGCTACTCCTATCATCCTCCGCGACAGGCTTTGCTTTATTTGACATTTCCTATACTCGATATCACCTCGAGAAAGCATGCAATTGAGCCTGGGCAAAGCTCAGCGTCTCATCAGACAGCGGTGGAGTGGCCGACGGATGGGCCGCAACATCGGCTCCCATTCGGTTTGCCAGCTCCATTGTTGTATGAATGTCCCAGCCGAGAGTAAACCCCAGTAGAATTTCAGCCGAACAAGCATCCCCGGCGCCTACTGGATGAGGCGTCCCTATGGTTGTAACGGGTGTACTCAAATCAAATTCTCCATTACGGCTTTTGTCTAATGAATCTATATTATGCAAATATATCTGCAATATCTTCCATTTTCATATCAGCCGTAAATGCGATACGAATAATGATAATACTTATCTTTAATAGAGGCGATGACCTGGGCATTCTCTACCACGCTGCCGCATATGACAAAATCAAATCGTAATGGCGTGTGACACAGAAATGTGACAGAATCGGCTGAAAGTCCGCAATAGATTTTCGTACTTGTCAAGGACGTTGCAGATGAAGAAACTAGTTGCTCTAATTTTCACGAGAGCATATGAGACCTCCGGCGACGCTTCGTTACAGAGAAAGGCAAAAATATGAAATGGCCCTCAATGATTTTAGTGACGATGACGGTTCTTGTGGGGCAGGCGAGTGCGCAGCAAAACGCTCCGCAGACTAACGCCATTGTTTTGAAAGAGCCCGTGTTCCAGACCGATGGGCCTTATAAAGTGCAAGAAATGATGGAGCCGTCGCTTGCCCGGCATACCGTGTATCGGCCTATCGATCTGAAGGCCGTTAAAGGGAAGCTGCCCGTTATGGCATTCGGTAATGGCGGATGCTCGATGATCGGCAATGCGTTTGAGACCTATCTGACGGAAATCGCCTCATACGGATTCCTGGTCATCGCAAGTGGTCCGATTCAGCCGGCGTTCCCGCCGGAGGGACGGCCGGGCGCAAACGGGACTACGCTGGGTCAGCCATCGGATGCCGTTGTGGGCAAGCTAAGCCCCGAACGCTCGAAGACCGGCTACCTCTTCGAGGCGGTCGACTGGGCCGTGGCGCAGAACAAAGATCCTAAAAGCCCGTACTACGGCAAGATTGCGGCGGACATGATTGCCGTATCCGGCCAATCGTGCGGCGGGCTGGAAGCGCTGGAAGCGGCGGCCGATCCGCGGGTGAAAACAGCCATCATCTTCAATAGCGGCATTATGCGCGGAATGCCGCCGGAATTCTCGATGAAGGGACCGGACGGCAAAACAGTCAGTGTCGTAGTACCGGGCACCGAGGAGACGTTGAAAAAGCTGTACACCCCGGTGATCTACCTGATCGGCGGCGAAAAGGACATTGCGTATAAGAACTCAGAAATTGATTATCAGCAAATCGAAGGCATTCCGCTATTCAACGCCAACCTGGGCAACGTAGGCCACAACGGGTCGCTGAGCAAGCCTTTCGGTGGAAAGATGGCGCAGGCGGCGCGACTGTGGCTGCAGTGGCAGTTAAAGGGAGATCAGGAAGCCGCCAAGGCGTTCGTGGGCCCGGACTGCACGCTCTGCAAGGATCCCGAATGGGTGGTGAAAAAGAAGAACATGAAGTAAAGAAAGCAGCTGGATTGGGCGTGAGGATGCTGCAGCCCAAGCGCGCAAGACATCATTGCGGGTTATCAGCAGATCATCGATCGCGCCCACCAGCACGGAATCAAGGTATTCATCGCAACAATATTGCCCTATGAAGGCGCAGACTACTACACCGAGGACGGGGAAGCCATTCGCTCGGCGGTCAATCAGTGGATCCGGACCAGCGGCGCATCTGACGGCTACTTTGATTTTGATAAGGCAGTGCGCGATCCCAGCCATCCAACGCGTTTTCGTGATGAGTATCACTCCGGCGAC
>JBEKKY010000362.1:0-4318 GCA_050010475.1 Acidobacteriota bacterium
ACTACAAATCCGGTGCTGATGATTTGGGCGGCGGCAGTCATGTCTTTTTTCCCGAAGACCATCTCTACCGCTCCCGGAATAAACCAGTTGGAACTGAAATATCCTACCCCGACAATTCCCTCCAGTACGGCGAGCGCCCAGATGACTGGGTTCCGGAATACAGATGGAGCTTGCTCCACGCCGGTTTGTTTCTGCTGTTTCTTTTCAGGCTTCCTGTCAACGTGCGGGGCGTCCGCTTTGGAGCGGATTCCGTAACAGGAGTAGAAGATGAGTGCGCCAAGAAATGCAATCCCCGCGAATGCAAGAATGCCGTTCCGCCAGCCGAACCTCTCTCCAATGGCGCTGCCGAAGGATGCGCCCACCGCGGTACCGAGTGCAGTGATTGCCCCCACCATTCCCATGGACCGGCTTCTCAGTGAAAGTGGCGCCGTCAGCGCGATGGCAGTCATTACACACACAAACGCAGGCCGATAGCCCAACAACCAGATAGCGCGTCCGGCAAAGGCCGTTGGAATGCTCCAGATCCGGCTTAGAACAAGCAGGCCGATCGTAACCATAAGAAGTCCAGCGGTCATGACTCTCTTCTCGCCGAAGCGTTTCGCAAGCATTCCGCCGGGCACGCTCAGAAGCAGCGCAGACAGGCCGTACATGCCCGTGAAGGTGCCATACAACGAGGCGCTCATTTTAAATTCTCTTTGGGCTTCTCTCAGCAGCGGAGAGGATCCCAAATTCGACATTTGAAGCGCCATCATGGCCAGGATCGTCGCAGCGAATGGCAATATCCAGCCTCGTGGGGTTTCTTTGACGACTTCCTGTTCAATTTCCGCCTGTTGCATTCGACTTTTCTCCAGTGAAAAACGGTGACAGCCACCGATGTCCCCGAAGGCAGAGAATTCGGGGACATCGGTGGCTGTCACCGTTTTTCAGATCACACCAAGCGCTTTAAGAACCTTGTCGGGAGTAATGGGAAAATCCAGAATCCATTTGCCGATGGCATTGTAAACAGCGCCTGCGAAGATGCCCGACAATGCTGCGCCGACATTCTCACCAATGCCGCACGCGCCGTAAGAGGAATAACCCAGATGGGTTTCGTGAAGCATGCATTGGATGACCGGGTAGTCGTTCATGGTCCCCAGTTGATATCCAATATGATTGTAGTTGAGGCCCACGCCGGTCCTGGGACAACAGATCTTCTCTTCTGTCGCATTCCGGCCCAAGGCCATGTAAGCCCCGCCATATTGCTGACCCTCGGCGCCCTTTTGATTAAAAACGTGGCCGACGTCGTTGACACAGACGAGACTGACCACAATGATTTCGCCGGTCTCCGTGTCCACTTCGATCTCGATGAAATGGGCTTGCCTGCTCATCATGTAAAGCCGAGGGTCCGGTTTTCCTTCCGAGGTCAGTCCGGTGATACCGGGAATCACGGGATTGGCAATTGCCGGGTCGGTATCCCAGAATGCGTTCGCCACGTCCGAGACTGCTCTCCTGTTAGTGGAATTGGATTTTTCAAAAATCATGCTGTCGTGGATATCCAGTTCTTCCGGGTTTTTCCCAAGGAAAAACGGAGGGTCTTTTTGTCTTGGCCTCGTCGCATATTGCAGAATTTTATTCTTGAGCTGTCTGGCAGCGACGATCAATTGAGGCGTAGTGCTGATGGTCCCAAACGATCCTCCCGGTTCCGCAAAGTGATACACATGATTATCGGAGCGCCTTTCCTGTATCACGGTGTCTTCGAACTTCAGTCCAATCTCGGAAGCTACGCAGTGGCGGAAGCCTGATTCGGTATCGATGCCCGGGTCGCAACGCATCCCTACGATGGCGACTTTCCCATCGCGAAGTATCAGGCACGAGTATCCATCAGCCAGAATTCCTTTAAGCCCGACTCCCCACTCGTTGATGGACATGAAGCCCAAGCCGTGCATTCTCATGTTCGGAAGTTTCTTCATGCCCGGAGGATGCCATTTCTGAGGCCAGCCTATCGCAGCTTTCCCGCGGTCGATGACCTCTTTGAGACTATGCCTTTGCGGGAATCCATTGTCCTTCTGGTATTGCGTAACCCAATCCCAGTCGTGGCCGGCACATCCGTCGTTCCTCAGCGCCACCTCCGTAGGGTCGAGCCCGAATTCCGCAGCCACGCGGTCGAACATGATGTTGTGCGGCACGCAGACAGGGGCTCCGTGCCTGACGCTTTCCAGGTATCCCCGGTTTGTGAAAGCCCACTGCTGTGTGCTGCGTATCTTTCTGATGGTCGTGCATTCAGGAGTCTTGTCCTTCGCAGGATTCCTCACGCCCACCACATTCCAATGATAGCCGGTAATCGTCCCATCCTTCTTGGCTCCAACTTTGCATGAATAGGTTCCGGATTCATCGCCGCCGCAATAGAAATTGCTTTCATCAAACAGAAGCTTCACCGGCCTCCCGAGGACCCTCTTCGCCAGCCGGATGGCGAGCCGGATAAAGCTGTAGGAATAGGCCAGCCACGATAAGCCTCCGAACACAGAACCCTGATAGGGATAAGTGAGTGTTATTTTGCTCCAATACCCGCAGGGCGGATGATAATCGCTTCTGCTTTTTGGCCGGTAATCCAGCGGGATTTTGGGTCTTGAAGCTTCATCCCGGCCGACCAGGTCCCATGCAACCGAAGGAGTGCTCTCGCTGCTGAGGGTCCCGGACATATCGTGCTGGTGGTGCAGCCAGAGATCCAGAAACTCTCCGCGCCATTGCGCGATACACACCATCGCCTCAACGCCCGCCGGCGAGTTAATCGCCCTTTTGATTTTGTACTCGATGATTTTATCGGCTTCCGCGAACGCCTTCTCGACATTATCGATTTCAACCTCTTCCGTCTGGACCGTATTGGGTTCTTTTGCAGTGGGATCCAAACGCATCACTTCAGGCATTATCTTTGGAGCATCGGGTTTCAGCGACTCCTCCATTTCAAGAATAAAGGGACGCTCTTCCCATTCTATTTTGATCGCTCTCAGCGCCCTGTCACAGATTTCCTCGCTGTCGGCGACTACCGCAACACCCATCGGGTGCTGGTAGAAGTCGCTGATTCCCGGCAACGTCAGGATATTGTATCTGCTGGCGCTGGAGCATCCTGTGACGTTGTCAGTTGCAATATCCGGATCATCAAATCTGAGAATATCCCGGACTCCCGGCAGCGCCGCGGCTTCGCGGGTATCGAGAGTCGCGATCCTGGCGTGGGCGTAAGGTGAAGTCAGAATCTTTGCATAGAGCATCCCTGGAAGAGTTATATCTCGCGTGTAAGTTGCTTCGCCGCTCACCCTTTCATAGGCATCCTGACGGGGCAGGTTGCGGCGCGTTTCTGCATTCTCCTCAGGCGGCTTCCAAGTCCAGGGCCGGAACGGTTCGGCATCTGCCATCATTCGATCCTCCTCAATGAGTCTGGATGAATCGCTGAAAAAAACAACGCCACGGATTGCACGAATTTTCACGGATTCTAGCAGAAACATGAATCCGTGTAATCCGTGAAATCCGTGGCGCTGTTGCTTTTGCCTTTTTTATTTACATTAACGAGCCGATATGGCAATGTTGCGGGATTAATTGGTGAAATGATTATGGCCCAGCGCACTATTAAACCTATCATTAACATCGCCATTAACAACATTCCCGGGATATCGCCCGGCGGGTAAAGGCTTGCATTGGTGCATGCACCAAGCCCTCATCCGCCGGCCGGGTGAGGGCTTTTTTATTATCCGGAGCTGAAAGCGGGGAGTATGAAGATACAAATATACGACACGACTTTAAGAGACGGGACACAGGGAGAAAGCGTAGCTTTTTCTGTCCAGGACAAACTCAGGGTTGCCCGGAAGCTGGACGAATTCGGGGTCGACTACATTGAGGGCGGCTGGCCGGGCTCAAATGAAAAGGACGCCGAATTCTTCCAGCGCGCCGCCTCACAAACGTGGCACACGGCTAAGATTGCAGCTTTCGGCAGCACAGCGTTGGCCAAAAATCTTCCGGAAGAAGACGCCAACCTCCAGGCACTGCTGGAGGCAGCCACTCCGGTTGTCACGATCTTCGGCAAATCCTGGGATTTTCATGTGCATACCGCGGAGAGAAGTCATTTATGACGCCGAACATTTCTTTGACGGGTTCGCCGCCAATCCGGAATATGCACTTCAGACCTTACGCGCAGCTGAAGAAGGGGGCGCCGATCTCATAGCCCTCTGCGATACCAATGGCGGGAGCCTGCCGGCGCAAATACAGGCGGCCATTCGCCGGGTTCAGTCGGTCATCAAGCTGCGCTTGGGCATTCACTGCCACAACGATTCGGAACTCGCGGTGGCGA
>JBEKKY010000363.1:0-4062 GCA_050010475.1 Acidobacteriota bacterium
GGGTTTTTACCCATACATGCTCGCGCTTCAGCACGAAATCGTCCCATACTCCCTTGAGCACGACGAGAATCCAGAGCTGGCAATAGGTGAAATAAGCCACTGCGATCAGAAGAATATTGAGCGCGGAGTCTTCCTTTTCGCGCGAAAGTGCGATGACAAGCTCGAGTATGAAGAGAATATATGCGAAAAACCAGACCTCACTGTATGGGCCCGGCACCTGAATCGAAGTCAGGCCCGTCCATGAAGTGATGAACAGAAAATCTGAAAGAAGGATCGCCAGAAAAAAAACGTAGTAGACTGCCATCGAGTAAAACAGCTCAATCCCTACTACATGGGGCCGGATCTTAAACACACTGGCAAAATATTTTTCGAGCACATAATTGTTGCCTCGGGCCCAACGCGTCCTCTGCTTGAACCAAACCCGCAGCGTCTCCGGCTCTTGTTCCCAGGTGACTGCGTACGGAACGAACTTGATGAGATAGCCTGCCTGATAGATTCGGATGGACATCTCGGCGTCTTCCGTGAGCGCCTGTTCATCCCAGCCGCCGACCTCGTCAAGCACGGAACGGCGGATCAGATAATTTGTGCCGGGGAGTGTGGCTACCCGAAGCAGCCGCCATCGGCCCGCCTGGACGATCCATTGGAATGCCAGCGACTCCAGATTGATAAATCGGGTCAGGAGATTCCTTTTTTTGTTCAGGCATCGGAATTTTCCAATGACTGCCCCCAGATTGGGATTCGCCGCCAGTTGCCGGGCCAGATGAAGGATCGAATCGGGTTCCGGCAAATTGTCCGCATCAAAAATGGCAATCACGTCGTGGCGGCAGAATTTCAACCCACGATTCAGTGCGGCCGATTTCCCTCGTGCCGCAAATTCGGGCGGCACATTGTGCAGTCGCACGCGGCTGTCGCGCGCCGCAATCGCTTCGACCTGGGCTGCCGTGTTGTCGGTGCTGCCGTCATTGACAACCAGAATCTCCAAACGATCTTTCGGGTATTTCAACTTTAGAAGCGAATTCAAAGTATCGGTGATGACTATGGCCTCGTTGTGAGCCGGTACCATGATCGAGATGGCAGGGAGGTCCAGTTGTTTAACCTCCAGGCGCCGCCGTTGCCGTTCAGCACGAAATCCATACAGATAACCGAGCAGAAACAGGATGAACTGATACAGCAGCATGAACCAGATGACAATGACGCTGAAGACGAACACATAGTCGATGATCAAGTGCACAAGCATAGAGGAGCCTCAGGAATTTGACGATTGTGCTCTGCTGCGAACGGCGCGTCCTATAGCCCTTCTGGCCAGAATCGAAATATAAATCAGCATCATCAGCCCGCATGCCACTGAGCCGAAAATTACAATCAGACGCGAACTGTACATGCTGGTCTTTTCTAGAATCACGGTTGCCGTACTGTCGGCCAGAACTTCCACTTTGTGGCGTCCGCGCGGCAGCCGAACGCTCCAGATTCCGAACAAAACATCCGGTTTTTCCTGCATCAGCTGGCCATCCACCTTGATCTCAAAAGGCTGCCGGTTAAAAAGCGCTAGCGCCCGCAAGTGCGAATCATAAGAGAACTCCAACCCCCGATCGTTCGGCACCATGGATTCCAGGTCTCCGGTGAAGCGCATCAGGCGAATGTCCAGGGCAGAGGTGTCGAAGAAACTGAAGGATCGCGTTTGAGGCACAGCCGTGATCCGGTGTTTGCCGGAAGGGAGCGAAATCTCATTCTCGCCCCATCCGGGCCAGATCTTGTCATCCACCCTGAAGTTTTCCCATCTTCCCGGTGCATTCAGAAGGACGGATTGCTTCGATTCCGTCACCCATGAGTTCCAGTGAGGCTCCACGCGCGCGCCGTGGGCAAGAACGCGGGAAAGGGTCTGGAGGTCCTCGAACGCAATGGTGCTCGCGTCGTAAAGCGCTGCCCGGCCGCTGGCCATGGTCGCGTACACGAGGCATTGTGCCAGCTCTATTCCGGCCGGAAGCGCGGTTGGGGAATGCGAGTGGGTAAAATCGCGGCTGTTCACCACGTTGATATCGAACATCAGCCGTTTGGGATCGCTAACCAGTTTCAGATACGTTTCGCCGAAACGTTTATAACGGTCCGGGCTTTCCGTCCAAAAGTAGAAGGGGTCTTCGACCTGGAGCGTAAATGGAAATTGATCCATCAGGGAAACAATAAGGTGGGAATCCACGCCGGTATCCCGTAAGGTTCTTGGCGAATGGAGGCTGTCGAGCATGGTGACGATGACCTCCATATCCCGCTCCTGCGCTATCGGAGTGACTCTTTCCAGCAAGGTCCGGTGCCAGGCCAGAACCCGTTGACTCCGGTACTGTTCGAATTTTTTCAATGCGCCGGGATTCTGCTTCCAATAGTAGGGCGAATCCGGGTTGAACAGCTCGATTGGATCGAAGCCGCCTAGCGCACGGAATGCCGAACGGGTTGAAGAACCCATCGGTGTGTAATATTGCGGATTGGCAGGGCCGTCCTTTGTATCGTAGTTAAGCTCCGCAATGTTTACCCCATCCCACGGATATTTCTTGATCATGTCCACAGCAAAATCGAACGCTGCATCCTGGCATTCCGGGATATCCAGGTCCATGTTATAGCGCCACACGACAGTATTGCCGCCGCCATCGGCGCCGGTTGCTGTCTTTGCGCGCCATTCTTTGTGCTCTTCCCAAAATTTGGGGCTCACGTGAGGCAATTCGAACCAGGCATATACGAGGATCCCGTTCTGATGGCAGAGCTCGATCAGGTGCTGGTAGTCGTACGACCATGTGGGCCAGATTTGGTAGGCGGCGGCAAATATGGCACGCACTCCAAGCTTGCGCCAGTTCTGAACGGTCGATTCAATACTTTTGTAGCTGAAAAGCCCCGGATCAAAGTAAAGCTCGACCTGGGCACGCTGCAGCGGCAGCCGAACGCCGAAACCATCCCGAACATAGTGGACAAAATAGGGCAGTCGCGTATAGCCCAACTGGGACGTAGGGTCGAGCCGGGAGCCCATGTAAAGGAAACGGCCCTGGCCATGTTGTGCCAGGACAACGAGAGGCATCTCGCTCTCTTCATCAATGGCATCCACCGAGATCACTCCGCCAACAACAAAACGGGCCACCTCTGCCGATGGGTTCCAAATGCATTTCTGCGTCGGGCTGGCTTCGCTGTTGAAGTGTTTGTCTTGCACGGTCCGGACCTTGATGTTTCTGTGCTCTGTCCGAACTCCAATTGCCTCGCTTAATGCACACGGGCCATCCAGAATAAGGCGTCCTCCTCGTTTGACCCAGTCCTCGATCCAGCCGTTCTGTTTTGAAGAGAGTTTAGCGGCAGACCACCTCGGCACCACCAGAATCGTACCGCTGTCGAGCGCCTCTTTGCTGAAATCCCGCCATTGTCGAGTCATTACGTGGAAGCCGAACGCCGACAAAGCCGAGACATAGCTCTGCTGGTTGTTCCAATCGGGGCGCGGCGCGGCGTCGTCCCAAATGACAATTACCTGAGGCTGGGCAAGCCCGGAAGCGCCCGGGACTCCTGTTTGAAATAGGCCCTTCAACCAGGTTTTGGATTTGTCCCATGCAATTTGCCACCAGCCCGGAGTCACTGTTTCCTTCTGTCCGGAAATTTGATCGACTCCTTCCATCACGAGGATTCCATCAGGCGGCACGATACCGGGATCGCGTACGGTCGTATTCAGACGGTTGCGTGAATAGTATTCGCCCGAGATCTTGCCGTCGGCTTTCTGGAAAAAACGGTGCAGATAATGACCGTGCAGCGGCAGGCGAACGGTTTCCGAATAGGTTTGAACAAGGCGCTCGTCCATCTGAACGCGTAGATCGTAGTCCCCGATATCCACGAAATGATATCCGAGCTTCTCAATGCCGTCTATCGCGGTGACCAGATACTTCAAATCCAGCCACGGATGAAAAAAGAAGGATGCGACTCCATCGCGCACAACCTGCAATCGATCGGCGGCAGCGACTATTCCATCGGGATCAGGACTCTCTTTGCTTATGTACCCGAGATCCTCCGGGATAATAAAGCGTCCGAACCGGTCGACACTGG
>JBEKKY010000364.1:0-4058 GCA_050010475.1 Acidobacteriota bacterium
CTAGTGGACTGTAACAGTTGAATTGATAGCGGCTCAATCAATTCCTCTGGAGCGCCGGAGGCGCGACGCAGCCAAGCCCAGGGCGTAAGCCCTGGGAATTGGCGCAGGATCGGAAGTCAGCCCTGAAGGGGCGACGCAGACTGCTTCGCCCTTTCAGGGCTTTTCTTTCTCGCTCCTTATTGCCCAGGGCTTGCGCCCTGTGCTGTGTCGCACTTTCAGCGCTCTGGATCTTTGTCCTTCGATTGGGGATATGCCACCATCGATTCGACGGACCTTCCGTCATGTTTCACTGTGACCCATTCGCGCCGCCGCGGCGATTTTTCGACCATTTGTTTTGCCCAATCCTGTGCGGAAAGAGAGGATGCTCCCAGGCACGACTAAGGACTGAGGACTGTCCAATAAACCGTATAGCGCTGATCAAAGACTCTGTAGAATGGAACCAAGGTCATGTCGCGCGGACGGCCAATCCCAATCGTGCGAAAGGCCAGGCTCGGGCGGGACTCCATATGGATTTTGGCCAGGATATCCTTTAAATCGCAAACCAAGGCTGGCACTTCGGTATCCGTTGCTTTGGAAACTTGCGGCATCATCGGACCGTAACGCTTGGCATTTTCGAGTCCCTGGGTGCCCAGGTCTCCGGCCAAAACTATGGGACCGTACAAAATTGCTACCTGATTCGGATTGTTGGGCAGCGATTCCATTTGAAGGCTCATAGGGAAACGAACCTCAACAGTGTCGCCGTTTCTCCAGGTTCGCTCGACTGTCAGATAGGAGCCTGGATTGGCCTCGACGCGCTGTTTCTTGCCGTTTATCTTCAAATCCATACCTGTTTTCGCCCACGAGGGGTAGCGAATCCTGAGCGCCAGCCTGGTGGGCTGTCTTGCCTTGAAAAGGATGCGTGTCGTGTCTTCTTCAGGAAACCGCGTCTCCTGTCGCAGCACGATTCCTTTTTCATTCCAGTCCAGCTCCGAGGCAATGAACAGGTTTATATAAAGCGACGCGCTGTTGTGAAAGTAAATCGTATCGCCGTACTTCGCATGATTTTCCATGCCGGTCCCCACGCAACACCAGAAAGATTCCTCGGGTGTGGCGAAGGTTTTATATGCACCCGGCTTTAGCGGAACGTAATAGGTCACCATACCGGTGACTGGATCCTGCGAAGCCAGGATATGGTTGTATAAACCGCGCTCGTAGAAGTCCATTGTTTCGGCCGACGGCTCCCACTGGAAAAGATGGCGCGTCAGCTTAAGCATGTTGTAGGTGTTGCAGGTTTCAGTGCTGTTGGCGTTGAGATGCCTGGAAAAATCTTCGGGAGGGAAGAAGAGCTCGCCGTCGCTGTTACCGCCGATCACGTACGAGCGAAAATGCGCCACACGTTGCCAGAAAAAAAGAGCCACATTGTAGTAGCGCTGCTCTCCTGATAATTCGTAATCGCGGGCTGCGCCGATCGCTTTCGGGATCTGCGTGTTTGCATGCAGGCCGTTCAACGGATCTTCGCCGCGCGCGAGCGGATCGAAAACTTTCTTGTGATCGAATTTCCGCGCGACCCTCAGGTATTCGGGATTCCCGGTCACTCCGTACAGGTTTTCCAGAACTTCCATCATGCCGCCGAATTCCGTGTCGAGTGCGAGCTGCTGCTGAGCATCGCTGAGCCGATCGACTCGAAACTTCACCCAATCGGCCAATCGCGTCAGAACTTGAAGCGCCCGATCGTTGCCGCAGAGCTGATGCACATCCAGCAGTCCTGCCATTATTTTGTGCAACGTGTAGTATGGCGCCCAGACCTTCTGCCTGGCATCAACACGGTCGAAAAACTCCTCGGGAAAGGCCGAAAGGTAGCCTGCGTGATATCCCTGCGAAGGCATTGCCTGCTGAATCCTTGCCAGCTCGGCTACGATGGCATCGGCTCTCGCCTTGAGTTTCTCGTCGCCGGTGCTTGCGTACATCAAGGCGCAGGCTGATAGATAATGACCCAGACTGTGGCCGCGCAGTTCAACTTTAGGATCCTCCCAGCCTCCATACGGTTTTGCGGAGGACGGCAGGCCCGCGGTCACTCTGAACATGTGGAGCAGCCTGTCCGGTTCGAGGCCGAGGAGATATTTCTGGTCGCGCAACATGGCATCGCGAAACGGCCCTTCCAGCAGCCGCACCTGCCGGAGTTCGAACGGGTAAGCCTTCAGCCTGGAGTCTTGATCAGGTTTAACATTCTGCGCAACGGGATCCGCAGGGCCCACGGCCATCAGAAGAACAAAGAGGAACAGCGGCATAAGTTTCATATCTGGTCTCCCGAGTTTGATATAGTCCATTTCTCCACACATTCACACATGTGAGGACGGCTCTCCAGAGCCGTCCGGCTGATACGTTGAGAACCTGATCGGACGGGTCTGGAGACCCGTCCTCACATATATTCTTCGATGGTTTTTTATCACAGATAAAAAAAATTAAAGAGCGTAATCCGTGCAATCCGCGGCCCATTGTATTACTCTTGGGAAAAATCTCAATAGCTCAAACTCGGGAGGAAAAGCGCATGGCCAACCAGGAGTTTGAAATGATTTTCAGAGCTGCCTTGCCTCCGGCTGAAGGCGGATGCCCGGAACTGAACCCGCGCACCGAACGGGCAGACGGGATGATCATTCAGTACGACGTCGCGGCGCCGATGAGAGATGGAGCGAAGATCTACATCGACATCTACCGCCCCGAGACCGAGGGCAGATATCCGGTTCTTCTTGCCTGGGGGCCGTACGGAAAGTTTGGCCGCGTCAAGTATTCTCATCTCGGGAATACCGGCCTGGACGACGAGGATTTCAACCAGTATACGAAATTCGAAGCGGCGGATCCCGTCTACTGGTGCCGCAACGGCTACATCATTGTTAATGCCGATCAGCGCGGATCCTGGCATTCCGAGGGCGATCTGACCTTCATGAGTCCCCAGGAAGTCGATGATTGCTACGATCTGATCGAATGGGCCGGCACCCGCGAATGGAGCAACGGCAAAGTGGGGATGCAGGGCGTATCCTATCTTGCCTGGAGCCAGTGGAAAGTGGCCGCGGCCAACCCGCCCCACCTTGCGGCCATTAATCCGTGGGAAGGCGTGAGCGATTTCTATCGCGAGCTCGCCACTCACGGAGGCATTCCCGAAACGCTTTTCGGCCCCATGTGGGCCCGGAGCGTTTGCTTCTCAACCACCCGCGTCGAAGATTTTGTCGAGATGGAGAAGCAGCATCCGCTCTTTGATCGGTACTGGGCCAGCAAGAATGCGGATCTGTCTAAAATAACCGTGCCCGCATTCATTGTGGCGAGTTGGACCGATCATGGACTGCATACGCGCGGCACCATTGAAGGCTTCAGGAGGATCGCTTCCAGGAATAAGTGGCTGATCATTCACGGGCGCAAGAAATGGTGGCACTTCTACCAGAAGGAAAGTGTCGAAAAACAGCGCCAGTTTTTTAATCGGTTTCTCAAAGGCATTCCCAACCACGTGGATGACTGGCCCAAAGTCACGCTGGAGATCAGAGAAAAATACTATACCGGAAATCTGCGCACCGAAAATGAATGGCCTCTCGATCGCACTCAATATTCGAAACTTTTCCTGGATGCGGGCCACGGAGAATTATCCCGGTCTCCCCTCACTAAGGAAGCGTCCGTACGCTATAAGGTTGACGACATTCATGACAAAACTCAGAGTGCCAGGTTTGAATTCCAGTTCAAGGACAGGACGGAGTTGACGGGGTATATGAAGCTGAAGCTCTGGGTGCAGGCGGAGGGGAGCGACGATATGGATTTGTTTGTTGCAATAGAGAAAATCGATCGTGCCGGATATCTCCTGCCCTTCCCGTTTTTCGGCAACCACGATGACGGTCCCGTTGCTCTAGGATGGCTGCGGGTCTCACATCGAGAACTCGATCCACTCAAATCGACTCCGTTTCAGCCATATCACAGTCATCAGAAAGAAATTAAGCTCAAGCCGGGTGAGATTGTGCCCGTGGAAATTGAGATCTGGCCCTCGAGCACCCTGTTCGAGGCGGGCGAAAAGCTGCGCATCACGGTCCAGGGGAACG
>JBEKKY010000365.1:0-4038 GCA_050010475.1 Acidobacteriota bacterium
CAGCCGATCATTAAGCTCTCCGGATTGGACGGCCTTCGGTCATCCAGGTCACCAGCGCGACGGCAGAGAACGCCGCACCCCCACAGCATGCACCGATCCAGCCGAACGCGCCATACAATAGCGCACCCGCCATCGAACCGCCCGCGCCGCCCACAAAGTACGCCGTCATGTACGCAGTCGTGAGCCGCGACCTGGCGCTCGGGCTCAGCCGATAAATCTCGCTCTGGTTGGTAATCTGTGTGCCATGCACGCCGAGGTCCAAGAGGACGATCCCGAGCACCAGCGGAGCCAGATGGTATGCACCTAGGCCGATCGGCAGCCACGACACTAGCGTGCACAACAAGAACGCCACGGTCTGCAGGCGAGCCCACCCCCTGTCGGCGAGACGCCCCGCCGCAGATGCGGCAACCACGCCCGCGACGCCAAGCAGGCCGAACAAGCCGATGATCCTGTCCGAGTAATGGTACGGCCGGCCCGAAAGGAGGAACGCCGCCGTCGTCCAGAAGACCGAAAACGATGCGAAAACGCTGGCGCCATACATTGACCGGTACCGCAGCACCCGCTCCTCCCTGACGAGCCGCCACACGGAGCGCAACAGTTGCAGGTAGGAGGATAGGTGATGTTCGCGGTACTCGGGCAGCTCACGCCAGAGCATGCCGGCGAGCCCTGCAGTCAGGAGAGCCGCGAGCGCGTAAATCGCCCGCCACCCGAAGACATCCCCGACAAACCCGGCGACGGTGCGGGCCAGGAGGATGCCAATGAGCAGGCCGCTCATAACTATGCCGACCACCCGGCCCTGCTCATGCTCCGCAGCCAGCGATGCCGCGAACGGCACGATAATCTGGGCGACGACCGACGTCAGCCCGATGAATAGGCTGGCCAATGCCAGCACGGCGAGCGTGGGTGAGAAGGCTGCAGCAATCAAGGCGAGCACCGAAAGACCGAGCAGAGTCGTGACGAGGCGCCGCCGCTCGATCAGGTCGCCGAGCGGCACAAGGACGGCAAGCCCAAGCCCGTAGCCGATCTGGCTGAAGGTTATAAGAAGACCAGCGGCGGCAGTACCGACGTGCATGTGCCGGGCGATGGTCGCGAGCAACGGCTGCGCGTAATAGTTGTTGGCGACAGCCAGGCCGGCGGCAACGGCCATCACAAGCACTAGCCGTTTCGGGATACCCGCTGCACCTGCAGCTGAAGCTTCAGGGCGAGTCCTACCAGTGGGGGAAGACATCGCTTCTCATGGGGAATGGGTTGGGCTTATCCATGTAGGTAATACTCGACCGTCAATGAATCCATTTGGGAGGGTATTCTATTACTCCTGGCCGGCTTGGCGCAATGAAGGAAACCTTCGCTGAGCAACAATCGCCTGGCTCATCCTCTCGCCATTCGGCATGAGTCCCGACTTGACCAGGTGCGGCATAAGCATACGCTAGATGGAATGGAACCAGCCTTGAAAACCTATTTGAATATCGGCATCGCCTGTCGAGTTGGCTGCTGCCTGCATGTGTCGCCGCGTGTCGGAATTTGCGCTCGATGTTGCAGGGAGTATTTATCCTGGCGGATGTTCAAAAATACGATCTGATGACAGTCGGTAACCTCCAAGACCTAAAACCAAATATTAAAATTGTAAATATTTGGGACGCCCCCCATTTTAGAATTGATTTCTGTCATCGCGTTTGATATAAAAAACAGATGTTTTATATAGAGAACGCTCGCTGAAATCCAATATGCCTCCCGCTTTTAAAAAAGTACCGGCTATCGACAAGTGTTTTGCCATCCTGGAGTTGTTTGCCCGATCGAAAGAACCTATGGGGATCAGCGATATTTCCGGAAATCTTGACCTGAATAAGAGCACGGTGTTCAACATTCTCCATACGCTCATGGAGCTTAAGGTCCTTGAAGGTCAGCCGGACGGCAAATTCGTCTTCGGCACACGCTTTTATATGCTGGGAAACATGGCGGGAAAGCGTTCAGCGCTCATCCAGACCGTGCATCCTTATTTGCAGACGATCAACGAGAAAACCAAGCTCTCAGCTTTCTTGGGGCTTCGTTCCGACCTCCATGCCATCCTGATCGATAAAGTGGATTCGGCCTACGGAATTAAAGTGTCATCGGAAATCGGCATGCGGATGCCGACCCTGGCAGGCGCCGGCATTAAGGCGATGCTTTCGCAACTCTCTGATAATGAAATCGACGAGATCCTCGCCCGAACAGAGCTGAAGAGATACACACCATACTCCGTTATCGATAAGGCAATCTATAAGGAGGAGGTTCTTGAAGTACGCAGGCAAGGCATCGCCTACGATAAAGAAGAGTACATCGAGGGAATGGTTGCCTTGGCCATTCCTATTAAGACAAGCAGCAGGAATCTTCAAGCTGCCATCTGGGCTGTCGGTCTGACACGCCACGTGCCAGGTTCGTCCATCCCGGAATTGACGGAGTTGCTGAGAACGATATCTCAAGAAATCAATTGGCGTTTGCAATAATAGTCCCCCAAAATGAACAACCTCCGAAGCCGAAGGTTATGGCTGGGAGATAGCAAGAGGGCCAAAGAATGAGGTACGGAGAAACAGGGTTTAATTTAGAAATCGATCTATCCCAGGGGAAAATTGGGAAGGAAGAGACGGACCCAAAGCTAACTGAACTTCATCTGGGGGGGCAGGGTACTGCGGACAAGATATTGTGGGATCGGGTTCCCGGCGATGTCGAACCCTTTTCTCCCGATAATCTCCTGATATTCAGCACTGGTCTTTTGGATGCCACCCCAGTCCCCGGCGCCAATCGTACGATCGTCAATACCTTTTCTCCCATGACAAACCTGCATGCGCATTCGATTATGGGAGGATTTTTCGGGCCGGAACTGAAATACGCCGGTTATGACAAAATAGTCATTCGCGGCAAAGCCCCTGACTTGGTTTACCTCTGGATAAATAACGATAAAGTGGAAATACGCGATGCCGGTCATCTACGCGGAAAAGGCTGTCATGAGACTGCGGAACTCATCCGGCAGGAGCTGAAGCAGGACAAAGCCCAGGTGGCAACCATTGGCGTGGCCGGTGAAAACAGGGTTTATACAGCATCCATCGATAGCAGTTGCGGCAGCGCGGCTCGAGGGCCTGGCCCGGTTATGGGAGACAAGCGGCTAAAGGCGATTGCTGTTCGCGGAACAAAGGACATCAACATTGCCCGGCCGGCAGAACTATTTGAGGTATGCCGCCGCCTGAATAGGGAACTTGCTGAAAACCCGAAGGTCGGGGATTGGATGGCCACGGATGAGGATGACAGTTTCCACCATGACAATTTCGCCTGGGGCAATGCGCGTGTGCGAAGAAGGGGTTATTGGAGCAAAGAACTCCAAGACAGGTGGACGAAATTAAAGTATCAGCACATGGACCGGCAAAGAGGCTGCTATAACTGTCCGAAGGCATGCCACAACGTGATTTCCTGGCCCGGACGAAAGAGATTTTCCTACAAATGCTATGGAAAAGACACCTATCATATGGCGGCTTTTCAAGAACTGGACTTCAGTTATGACATACTTGGTGTCGCGCAGGAGTATGGAGTCGACTCCTACTCCACGCCACAAGTAATCGCCTTTGCCCTGGAGCTTTTGGAAGCCGGCATCTTGACGGACAAAGACTTTCCGGGAATGCCTTCAGACACCCGAGGTAGATTTTTTTACATCCTTGAAAAAATTGTACATCGCGAGGGCATTGGAGATGTTCTGGCCAATGGCGTTTATCATGCAGCGCGGCAGATTGGAAAAGGCGCGGAAGCGTATGATCATAATACCGTCAAAAAATTCGAGCAACTGCCTATCAAGCTGAAAAAACTGAATCCGCCCTATTTCCTCATGATAGCCACGGGTGAGAAGATGTCCATCACCCAGATTGAAGGGTCTTTTCCCCAGGACCCCCTTCCCACCAGGGAGCAGAGAGAAGAATTTGTAAAAAATTGGATCGCATGCCCTGACGACAAGTTTAAGCGCTGGTTTCTGGAATGGGAAAAACGCGAAGTTCTGCCTATGGAAGCATCTTGTGC
>JBEKKY010000366.1:0-4030 GCA_050010475.1 Acidobacteriota bacterium
GCTCTATGACTCGAAAATTTACATTGCCGTAGGTCAGGATCCGGAAAATGGAGAGGGTATCGGTCACATGTATTCCATTGATGCCACCAAGCGCGGTGATATCACGGAGGCAGGCCGAATCTGGCAATACGACAAAATACGCCGCTCGATATCCACGGCGGCCATAGCGGACGGACTGGTATACATTGCCGATTTTACGGGATTTTTGCACTGCCTGGATGTCAGCACCGGCAAGCCCTATTGGACTTTCGACATGCTTTCCGCCATTTGGGGATCTCCCTATGTGGCCGACGGGAAGGTCTACCTGGGAGATGAAGACGGGGATGTTCGCGTTTTCCAGGCCGGAAAGGAGCTGAAGAAGATCTCCGAGATGAATATGGGTAGCGCCGTCTACAGCACCCCCGTGGCCGCAAACGGAGTGCTGTACATCATGAACCGCACCGAGCTGTATGCAATCAGCTCCAATAAATGACGAATTACGAATGACGAATTACGAATTGAAACATACCCACAGGTTCCTTTTACGCTTTTTAATTCGTCATTCGTCATTCGTAATTCGTCATTATTTCCTGCTATTCCTTGCGCTTTTCGCATCCTTCTCGCTTGCCGATAGTCCGATGGATTGGCCGATGTTTCGGGGATCTTCGCCCCTGACCGGGCTGAGTGGCGCTGCGCTGCCTTCAACGCTTAAACTGCACTGGAGCTTTCAGGCAAAGGATTCGATCGAGTCTTCCGCCGCTCTCGTTTCGGGAGCAGCCTATTTCGGTTCGATGGACGGCTCGCTTTATGCCGTGGACCTCGCCACAGGCAAGCTGCGCTGGCGATATGAGACCTCAGGACCCGTACAGGAATCTTCTCCCTGTGTTTGCAATGGAACTGTTTTTATCGGAGACCTGAACGGCGTCTTTCATGCAGTGGAAGCTTCCACCGGCAAGGTTCGCTGGACATTTAAATCCGACGCCGAAATCAAGTCATCCCCCAACTGCTTCGGCAACCGGATTTATTTTGGATCGTACGATCAGAACCTTTACTGTCTGGCCGCAAACACCGGTGCGATGATCTGGAAGTACGCCACAGAGGGCCCGGTTCATTGCACTCCCGCAATCGATCGGCAGCATGTATACATTTCGGGGTGCGATGAAACGTTTCGCGCCATTGATGTGGTTTCAGGAAAACAAGTCTACTCGCTGCAGCTGGGTTCCTATACCGGAGCCTCTGCAGCACTGCGGGATGATCACGCTTATGTGGGGACTTTCGGCAACGAGGTCCTCGGACTCGACCTGACACGCCGAACAATTCAATGGACCTACAGACATCCGACGCGCAGTTTCCCCTTTTACTCATCCGCGGCCGTAACCTCGGATCGCGTGGTGCTGGGCGGACGGGACAAGATGGTGCATTGTCTCGAACGATCCACCGGGAAAGAAATCTGGACCTTTGCAACCAAAGCGAGGGTGGAATCGTCGCCGCTTATCACGGGAAATCGCGTTTATGTCGGCTCCAACGATGGCGTCCTGTACGAACTGGATCTGCTCTCCGGCAAGAAGATTTGGGACTTTACCGCAGGCGCGCCCCTTTCTGCTTCACCCGCCAGCAGTCAGGGTTTGCTGGTTATCGGATCGCAGGATGGTGTACTGTATTGTTTTGGGGATTAGGAGAATATGAGGATTGCCTGCATTACGGCCGGCGCCGGAAGAATGTACTGCGGCAGCTGCCTGCGCGATAACGTACTGGCGAAGGCTCTAATGGATGCGGGACACGACGTCCTGCTGATTCCCACTTATACACCAACACGCAGTGATGAAATCAATGTCAGCCTTCACCGGGTCTTTCTCGGAGGAATCAATATATACCTCCAGCAGCGTTTTGAGCTCTTTCGCAAGTCTCCGCAATTTGTGAACCGCCTCCTCGATTTCAGACCGCTTTTGAAACTCCTCACTCGGTTGGGAATCAGCGTCGATCCGGCAGACCTCGGCAGTCTCACGGTTGCGATGCTGCGCGGCACAAAAGGCGTTCTTCGTAAGGAGGTTGTCAGGCTTGTGCGATTCCTCTCGCGCGAATTTTCTCCGGATATCATCAATTTGCCGAACTCCCTTCTGATATCGCTTGCGTCTGCCATCAAGGAAGAAATGGATGTCCCGGTCTGCTGCACGCTGCAGGGAGAAGATTTATTTCTTGAGGGACTTCGGGAGCCTTATCGCAGCGAGTCTCTTCGCCTCATTCGCGAGCATGCGGCTTCTGTGGATGCCTTTATAGCGGTAAGCCACTACGGAGCCCGGAGCATGGCCGATTATATTGGCATTGACCGTAATCGAATCCATGTCGTCCCGCTCGGAATCAATTTTGACGGCTTCAGCGCAAGGAGCGATGCCGACCCGGACCCGTTTACGATCGGGTATCTGGCACGCATTACGCCGGAAAAGGGACTCCACTTTCTTTGCGAAGCCTACCGCATCCTCAGAGCTCACCTGCCCTCCGCTCGGCTCCACGTAGCCGGATATCTTGCCCCGGAACATAGGTCCTATCTCGCCGGAGTTCGCAAGGATCTGGAATCGTGGGGATTATCGGGAGAATTTCAATATTTTGGAGAACTCGACAGGCATGGCAAGTTGCGTTTTCTCCACAACCTGAGCGTACTTTCCGTGCCCGAATATTATGCGGATCCCAAAGGTCTTTTCCTTCTGGAAGCCATGGCCGGGGGAATTCCCGTGGTGCAGCCGCGCCGCGGAGCATTCACCGAAATCGTGGAAATCACCGGGGGAGGAGTGCTCGTTGAACCGGATAAACCGGAACACCTTGCGCGGGCGTTCCTGGAGCTTTCTAAAGACCATGCGAGGAGAAAAGAACTGGGTTTACGAGGATATCAGAGCGTCCGATCCCATTACAGCGCCACACGGATGGCCGAGACCGCGCTGAAGGTCTACGAATCGCTGTTGGACCAACAGTCGACCGAGGCAGCACTCTAGTGGACGTAACAGATGCATTGACAGAATAGAGGCCCGAAGGGCCGCCAGTAAATAGCCCCGGCCGTCAGGCCGGGGTAAAGGTGTGAACACGAATGAGCGCCGAAGGTGCGGCAGAAGGCAGTACCGCACCTTCGGCGCTGATTTCATAAACCAAACATATCCCGGCCTGACGGCCGGGCCTATTCACTGGCGGCCCTTCGGGCCTGGAGGTAGCAATTCATCTGTTACAATCCACGTGTTGATTCTAAGCGCTTTCCGCGGAGTTGGTAACGATCAATGCTCGAAGTCACCAAAATCTCGAAAGAATATAGCGTTGCCGGCGCGCAATTGCGGGTGCTTTCCGAAATCGATATGAAGCTCGATTCCGGGAACGCGGTTTCGATTGTCGGTCCGTCCGGCAGCGGAAAAAGCACGCTGCTTTATGCATTGGGTGCGCTCGAACCTCCATCCGCGGGAACCGTTATGCTGGACGGAGAAAATCCTTACGCAATGGATGAGAAGATGGTTTCAGCATTTCGCAACCGGAAGATCGGCTTTGTGTTCCAGGACCACCACTTGCTTCCGCAATGTACGGTGATCGAGAATGTGCTCATTCCAACTCTGGCGGCGCCGCCGGATCCCACGGTCGAGAAACGGGCATATGATCTGCTCGAGCACGTTGGGCTCCGCTCGCGCATCGATCATCATCCCCACGAACTGTCCGGGGGAGAAAAACAGCGCGTCGCCCTGGCGCGAGCCCTGATCATGCAGCCCAGACTTTTGCTCTGCGACGAACCCACCGGCAATCTCGATCATGATTCCACCGAAGCCGTCACTTCTCTGCTCCTTGACCTTCATCGAAATCAGGGAAACATCCTCATCGTCGTTACACACAACCTGGATGTGGCGGCCAAATTCAACATATGCTGCCGACTTTCCGATACCCGTCTGAGCGTTCTGGAGCCTGCGAGCTCACCTCCGGGGATTTAAGGCTCAATACAAGAAGCGTGCATAATGAAGCCGGGAAAACTCATCATACGAAATTTGATTTTCTTCTGGCGCACAAACCTGGCCATCGTAGCCGG
>JBEKKY010000367.1:0-4349 GCA_050010475.1 Acidobacteriota bacterium
GCGCCGTGATCAATCTGTTTCCCAAAATCGACTTCTTTGCCGGCATGATTGTCACGCCGGAGGTGGGGTTGGTCGCTTTTGGCTTTTTGATCCTGGTAGGGGTGCTCTCGAGCATTTATCCGGCCTTTATGGCCGCTGTGGTCGATCCGATTGAAGCACTCAGACATGAATAATTTACGATTTACGATTGGAATCATACATAGGGAAAAGAGGATGCGCCTCAATTGAAAATGTTTTAATCGTCAATCGTAAATCTAAAATCGTCAATACCGTAATTGATTCAAATGATCACTGAAATCATAAAACGTGTTGTAGAAAATCTGATCGCATACCGGAAGCGGTCGATCATGACTCTGGTCGGGATCACCTGGGGAATTGCCTCCTATATTCTCCTTATTGCTTATGGCGACGACTTTCACCGGGCATTGCTTTTGGGCATGAAGTACTTCGGGGACAAACGGCCAGACCTCGATGCAAGTGGGTGGAGCCCGGGCCGGTCGCGTGGTGCGCACAGAGCAAAACGATGTGGAGTCCATCCGGCAGCGTTGCACGCTTGTGAAGCATGTCAGCCCTGAGTTTTACGAAGAGATGCAGGTGCGCTGGGGCGACCGCATGACGACCGGAGGGATCCGGGCCGTGAATGATGAGTACGGCCCCATGCGCGGCATGTTCATCGGGGAGGGACGGTTTCTGAATGCCGAGGATGTAACCTCCATGCGCAGAGTTGTGGTCCTCGGACATGATTTAAAAAAGAAGCTGTTCAGTCAGGCCCCGGCACTTGATCAGGACGTATTCGTCAACGGCCTGCGCTTCAGTGTCGTCGGCGTGCTCCAGAAAAAGATCGCTTTATCGAACTACTTTTCGGAGGACGATACCTGTGCCTATATCCCGATCAAGACAATGGGCATCATGAGAGATATCCGCTATAACAGCGTGCTGGTGTTTCAGCCTGTGAGCGCTGCCATGGAGGACGCGGCGACGCGACAGGTTCGGCAGGTGCTTGGTGAAATTCATAAATTCAATCCGGCGGATAAAAAGGCGCTGATTCTGGATACTTCCAGCGAGGGATTCAAAATTGTCAACGGCCTGGGCCTGGCGATCAAGGGATTATTGAACGTGATTGGGCTCTTTACTCTGGCCGTTGCAGGCGTCGGAATCATGAACATCATGCTGTTCTGCGTTCAAGAGCGGACTCACGAAATCGGCGTCCTGAGGGCTTTGGGCGCGCGCAAGAGGCATATCCGCATGCAGTTCCTCGGGGAGGCGCTGGGCCTCTCAATCCTGGGCGGAGTGCTGGGCTACGCTCTTTCGATTCTGATCGCGCACTGGATCGGCGTTATTCCCTTCCTTGGCTCCATATTCGAGGACACCAGCGGACAGGGCGACATTCACTTGATTGTGAATACCCGCGTTTTCTTTACCTCATTCATCACCTTTGGGATCATCGGACTCCTTTCCGGGACTTGGCCCGCGATCAAGGCATCACGGCTCGATCCCGTCGAAGCCTTGCGGGCGGAATGAGCCTCAAAGACTCCAAGCAGTCTTCGAGTCTTTAGTGTCTTCGAGGTTGTGCATTTCGCGGTAGAATTCGGATTATGGAGGAGTTTATGAGGTATTCATCGCCTTTCCTGATCCCATTTTTATTGTTTTCGTTTATCTGCATAGCCGGTGTGCCAGTCAATGAGGTGAACAGGGATGAAGTTCTAAACGCAGGTCCGGAATGGAAGGAGAAGTATGATACCTATCAGCCGGACCCGGATCGAATCGAGGCATTGAAATCCAAACTGGGCGACGTGAGAATCGATATATACCTCGGCCTCTGGTGTCCGGATTCCCGGAACAACGTGCCTCCCTTTATAAAAACTCTGGAAGCGACGGGCCTTTCTGTTCCAGTGCGCTTTTTAAGTGTGGAGCGAAAGCCCGGGAAGGAAGTCCGATATTACTCGGACAAATTCGAGGTGGAAAAAGTCCCGACCTTTATCTTCTATCGCAGCGACAGGGAAATAGGACGGATCGTGGAAAATCCGAAAACCGGCCTGCTCGAGGATACGATCGAGATCCTTTCGAGATAGCGACACGGACCTTTACGGGTCCGTAAATTCCATGTATCACGTGGAGATTGCGGAGAGCCGGTTCAGACTCCGCGATCTCCACCTCTCCGCGGGATCAGCCGATGATTACGCGGCGCCCGTCGAAGACGGGGCGCACGGTCCCGGTGTTGTGGATGTATTCTATTAGGACTTCCAATCGCTGTTTCCCCGTATCCCTGGTTTCAATTTCTTTCAAGGCCGTGCGGGCGAAATAGGAATTGGTTGTCCCAGTGTAGACGCGATCTTCCCTGAGGGGTTGCCCGCCCACGGTCACACTCGTGAGCGTGTTGTTCTCGATCCGGTAGCGGAGCCCGGAAACGGCTGGACGGGACGTTTCCAGAATTGTTTTGAGCATTCGGCCGCTGACCCTGAACGTCACGACGGTGTTATCGAACGGATCCATGTCGGCGAGATTCTCGAGGGTAATTGTCCCCTTGAGTAACGGAGCGCGTACGCCGCCCATGTTCTCGAGATCGATCTCGGTGCCATAGGTCTGCCGAACGGAATCGGCCACCAGATTATAGTTAGCCAGATCGTCGCCTCGTTCCATGAAGTCGGCGGCGGCTTGTCCTATGATTTTTCCATACCGGGCGGCAATCGGTTTCCAGTAGCGCTCAACGACGGACGCCACCTCGGAGTTCTCCGGAATATCCGGCGTGACCGGAATTAATCGGGCTCGATAGCGCTCAACATGCCACGTGCTCTGTTCGTCCTTCTCAAACAACAGGTCGAGCCGGCCGAGTTCTCCTCCCCATTGGTGGGCTTGCACGATGACGGTTCCGTTAACCTCCTTGGCCTTGAGCTGGTCCGAGCGCCACACGAAATCGCCCGAAGGGAGGCGTGTATGAGAATGCCCCCCGACAATGACATCGATGCCCTGAACGGCAGCGGCAATTTTTTCATCGAGCAGTTCGCCGGAATGGGATATAGCGATTACGATATCCGCATTCGGGCGGAGCATGTGCACCATTTCCTGAGAGGTTTTGATCTCGTCCGATACGGTCAGACCTTCTCTCGCGGCCGGATACATGGCCGTGTCATGCGTCACCAGGCCGAAGATCCCGATTTTAATCCCACTCAGCGTGCGGATTTCTGATGCCCGGGTCAGCAGCTTGCCGGTGGAAGTTTCCGTTACATTCGCGCACAACACGGGGTATCGAAACATGCTGATGAGGTTCTTGAGCCTGGCGAGAGGGTTGTTGAATTCATGATTGCCGAGGGCACCGAAATCATAGCCCACGGCATTCATCGCAGCGGCATCTGCTTCGCCGTGATACTCGATTGAAAACGGAGTGCCATCAGAAAAGTCTCCAGCGTCCACCAGCCACACGGTCGTTCCCTGTTTCCCAAGTTCTTCACGCAGGCGCCTGACCAACGTAGCCCTGCGGGCAATCCCTCCTATGTCGGTCCGCACCGTCAGGCCCGCCAAATCCGATCCTGGGGGAACAACAGCGGGATAGCTGAAAGGCAACAGATGGCTATGGGTATCGTTGGTATGAAGGATGGTCAGCGGGACCGTTTGCGATAAGACAAGCGCCGGAAGGAGAAGGGAAAAGGCTAACAGCATTACGGATTTTTTCATGGTGTCTCCACAATGCCGGGAGCGCGGGCGTCTCGCGCCGAAATTGATTCCGGATGCACCATTGCGGGCGGGACACCCGCGCTCCCGGGAATGAAAGCGGCGCAGTACTTAATAAATCTCATCCTCTTCCGCATGAGTATAGAAAAGATTCAGGTATTCGCTGCAGTCCTTTTCAGCGCCGACCACCTGCAACAATTGAATCTCCGCGGATTCCCGGTTGAGGGTTGCCTGAAGCTCCAGCTCCTTCAGGCGATCTCTGATTCCGTGTTCCGCCAAAAGATCTTTTACTTTCTGAAAAACGCGTGGGCTGCCGTACAGCAGCTGCCCTTCGTCCAGAATCTTACAGGCGACCATGGATGTAAAGATATCAAACTTGATCTGTTCGCGAACCCGGGTCATGGATTTAATCAGGTAATCGATTTCCTCGCGGTCAGTGACGAGCAGCAGGTGCTTTCGCTTATGAACGGCCCTATCCAAAGCATCAACAAGGTCCGAAGCGACATCGTCTTCGACAATAACCACTATATCCAAGTCAGAGCCCTGAACCATTTCGCCGGTGCTCTTTTCGGGCCTGGGCACCATGTGAGACATGTCGTAAACCACATCGCCTGCGAGAATGAAACATGCCTTTTCGAGAATTAAGTCCTTTGCCGGCAGGCGCTCAACCACGGATGCAA
>JBEKKY010000368.1:0-4023 GCA_050010475.1 Acidobacteriota bacterium
GTGTGGGTTCCGGTAGTGCGGGAGTACACCCAAACGAAATCGCCCTCGGCAATGATTTGTTTTGTGGAATAGGCAAAATCGGGTACGGCGCTGAAGATCGTTTTGAAAAATTCTATGAATCCGGCCTTCCCTTGGGGACAATCGGCATTGTGCTGGATGTAATCGTCCCTCAGGAATCGGGCAACTCCACTCAAGTCGTGCTTATTAATCACCTCGTTGCAAAATGCCTCGACCAGGTTTTTGTTTTTTTGAGAGTCATTCATAATGAAACCTCTGGATCCGGACAGTTTATTCTTGACACGGAATGGCCCTATGCGGCAAAGAGAATAGCATTTTTGTGCAGGGAATGGTTCAAATTGGGAGACAAAATGGCACACAGCTTTGAAGGCAGGGTGGCTCTGGTTACCGGTGGCGCTTCTGGAATGGGACGGGCTGCGGCTCAGCTCTTTGCGAGGGAAAAAGCGAGCGTCATTGTCTCCACTGATTCCAATATCAAAGGGGGCGAAGAGACGGTCCGGCTGATCCGGGAAGCCGGTGGGGAGGCGACGTTTGTTCGATGTGATGTCACGAAGGCACGCGAGGTTGAGGCAATGGTCGACAAGGCTGTGCAGCTCTATGGAGGCCTCCATTATGCTTTCAACAATGCCGGCATCGGCCCCGACGGGGGACGCTGGCCGATAGTGGCGGTGGCCGACTGTCCAGAGGAGATCTGGGACCGCACCATCGACATCAACCTGAAAGGCGTTTTTCTGTGCATGAAATACGAGCTCAGGCAGATGCTCAAACAGCACTATGGCGCTATCGTAAATAATTCCTCCTTGGGCGCGCTGAAATCCGTCCCGGGTTTCGCCGCTTACGACGCAAGCAAGACGGGCATGATCGGGCTGACCAAGGCTGCGGCTCTCGAGTATGCGGCGCAGGGAATTAGAATCAATGTCATGCTCCCCGGTCCCACCGACCGGACAGGCCTTATGGAAAACCTGAGTCGCTGTCATCCCGAAGAAAGAGAAAAGATCAACGGCGAGATCCCGATGAAACGCCTGGCGCAACCTGAGGAGATGGCTGAACTCGTCCTGTGGCTGTGCTCCGATGCGTCTTCCTTTGTCACCGGCTCCGCGATATCCATCGACGGCGGCATGTGCGCGAAATAATGCCGGATCGAGAGTGATCACTTGGAGCCTTTGAGGCTTTGAGTCTTCGAGTTGAACTCAAAGTCGCGAAGGCTCGAAGACTCAAAGGGCAAAGGGACGTGAAGGGATTATTGAAAGACATTCTCGTTCTTGATTTGGCGGATGAGCAGGGGAGTTTCTGCTCGAAGTTACTGGCCGATCTGGGCGCTACTGTCATTAAGGTGGAAGGACCCGGAGGCGACCCATCCCGACTTCAAAACCCAGCTTCCTTTTTTTATAACAACGCAAACAAGCTCGGCATTTCAGTTAATGTCGGGTACCATGGCAGAGAAACACTCAAAAGGCTTGTAAAAAGGTCGGACGTTCTAGTCGAGACTGCTCAGCCACGAGTTCTTGAATCGCTGGGTCTGGGGCCGCAACGGCTGCGTCGCCTGAATCCTCGCCTGATTCATCTTTCAATAACCCCTTTCGGCCGGACCGGCCCGCGATGTACCTATCGTTCCTCCGACAGCGTGCTTTCTGCGTTCGGAGGGCAGATGTATGTCTCGGGCACGCAATCGGGTCCTCCGGTCAAGCTTTGTGGCTCGCAACCCTATTACGCTGCCTCCCTGTTCGGCGCCGTTGCTGTCCTTCTTCATCTTCGAAAACGCAACATCTCGGGGAAAGGAAGTTATTTCGATCTGTCCATTCAGGAAGCGGTCGCTTCCACTCTGGGCCACGTGATGATCGATTATTTCCGCAGCGGAAGGATCTCCCGGAGAGGAGAAAATGATAAAAGCGAGGGCTTCTCCATCCTCCCCGCCAAAGATGGGTACATTCAAATCACGATACTTCGGAACTGGGACACGCTTCTGGAGTTGATCGATTCCGAGGGATTGGCCGGAGACCTGCTTGATAACAAATGGCTGGACGCTTCCTATCGTGAGGAACACTTCGACCATATTGCTTCGATTGTCGCAGAGTGGACCCGACGCCACACCAGGCGCGAGCTTTTCGAACTCGGCCAGACAATGCGTTTTCCGTGGGCGTCCATCGATACCATTGACGAGGTGCTCACAAGTCCGCAACTAAAATTCCGCGAATTTTTTAATCAGCGGCCGTTTTCTGGGGAAGGTCCTGAAATCACTTTTCCCGGTCCTCCTTACAAGTTCAGCTCCCTTTCGCCCCTTTCGCAAAAACCTGCGCCGTTTCCGGCCAAAGATGCCTCAGACATCCTGGATGCACTTCTGAGCGAACGGGAAAAGAAAGAGACGGAACCGGAGATTCGGAATCGCTGTGCCGATGAAAAAATTCTCCAAGGCTTGCGAGTGCTCGATCTCACCCGCATGTTGTCCGGGCCTTACGCAACCAGGATTCTCGCCGATTACGGCGCCGAGGTCATCAAGGTCCAGTCCGGGAAGACAGCGCAGGGGGCAGAACAGAATGAGACGGCTTACTTCAGCGCATGGAACCGGAACAAGCGAAGCATTACTCTCGATCTGAACGCGCCTGAGGCAAAGGATGCTTTTCTAAAGCTGGCGGCCGGCAGTGACGTCATCATGGAAAACTTTTCGCCGCGGGTGATGGAGAACTGGGAATTAGGATACGAACGGCTGAGAGAAGTAAATCCGGAACTGGTGATGATCAGCATTTCAGCCATGGGCCGTACGGGTCCATGGAGGGATTTCGTTGGTTTTGCGCCCACGTTCCACGCCTTGTCGGGGCTCATTTCTGAGACTTCGGGAAATCTCAATCCGCCTGCAGATCTCGGTCACGCTTATGGAGATGTGATTGCCGGATTGTATGCGGCCCTGGCAACTCTTGCCGCAATCGAATACCGGCAAAAGACCGGAAAAGGCCGGCACGTCGACCTTTCGGTATACGAAGCGATGTGCACTCTGCTCGGTCCTGCATTCATCGAAAAACAACTTAATTCGAGATTTGAGAAAAACCACCAGTTCGACAGTCAATCTCGAATCTCGAATCTCGAATCTCGAATTTACAAGTGTGCCGGCCTGGACCGATGGTGTGTCATTTCGCTGGAGACCGAAGAGCAGCGGCAAACGTTGTGCGGGATTGCAGGTCTGGGCGAGCTGACGGATGATTTGATTGGCCGATGGACGGCCCGGCAGACTCCTGAATCCATCGTGCTGCAGCTTCAGAACGCCGGAATCGCGGCAGGAGTTGTGCAGAATGCCGAGGATCTGGCCGGGGATCCTCAGCTGGCGGCGCGCCGTTTTTTCGTATCTTCAAAACATCCAACACTGGGGAAAGTGGTTTCAGACCGTTCGGCTCTGTGGGACTGGCGGCACCGCCCCAAGAACTGGAAGCCCTCGCCGCTTTTGGGACAAGATAATCACAAATACTTAGAGGCTTCGAGTCTGTAGGGGCGCCCCGCTGCTCGCCCGCATAGGTTGATGTGGCGAAAAAAATTCAATTCCCGGGCGACCGGACGGGGCTGTTGCAAAACTCCCGGTCAGGTCCGAAGGACCGGCAGTGGTTAGGCCCGGCCGCAAGGCCGGGATTAAGATGGAGGAACGAATGAGTGCCGAAGGCACGGCACCAAATGAATTTGTAAATCGCCCCTGTCTTTCTCGGGCAACTGTGTCAATTTCCTTAGGGCGCGTCCAAGGATGGCGAGATGGTATCTCATTTGCGGCGGCGAAGCTCTTCCATAGCTTGCCTGAAGGGTATAGCTTTGCTGCGCGAAGCCTTGGCAGCGTCGTAGGCGCGGATGGCTTCCAGTTCCTCTAAATCAGCTAGAATTTTCCGGTATTCGGAGACCGGTAGAAGTATTCCGGCTTTCCTACCTTTGCCAGAGACCTCATATTGTTTACGAGATTTAATCACGCTGATAAGGATATCATTTTGGGCGATGTCCTTCCAACGCCGAATAGTAGGCCTTCCCAAATTA
>JBEKKY010000369.1:0-4008 GCA_050010475.1 Acidobacteriota bacterium
TATTCCTTCGAGTACAGCGAGGACGTCCCCTTCACCCACGGGTGGATCGGATCGGTGGTGATAACGTCGAACTTGTCCCGGCTGGTGAAGATATAATGCCGTGCGTCATCATAGATCAGGCGCGTGCGTCGATCGTTGAGGACATGATAATTTTGATTCCCGAAGAACTCGTTGGAAGCCGGTGGAATGATGGGTTCCAATTCACAGATGACAATGCTCCGGACATCCGGGTACTGGACGAAGGACCCGGCGGTGACTCCTGCGCCAAATCCGACCACGAGCACGGAGCGCGGCGCGGGATGAAACAGAGCCGGTATATGTCCCATCATGCGTTGCAGGCGCATGTCGAGCAACGCCGACGAAGCTTCCGACTTTCCGCTGACATAAAAAAACCGTTGTTCGCCGCGTTCGGTGATCACCACGGATGCGCTGATTCCTTCGCCTATGAAAAGAGGCTTGGAAGGACGCGGGTCGGCGGCGACATCCAGCCCGCGCAGAATCGGCGCCACCCGCCGTCCATACGCGATGACCTGCCATGGAATGTCGGAGACCGCCAGAGACATCCCCCACGCGAGCACAGCAACACCGGGGAATGCCACCGTATACATCATGGCCGTTCGCAGCCGCATCCGTTTCCTCAATTGAAAGCCGGCCGCCACAATCGCGACCGCCGCGCCCGCTGCCGAGATCCAGATCAGCAGCTGTTGCGAGCCTCGCGTTCCGATGGCGGGGATCAACACCAGGCTGAACGCCAATGCGCCCGCGAGGGAACCGGCGGTATTGCAGGCATATACTTCTCCGGACAACCGTGCCGGATCCTCTCCTGCGGCAACCGCTCCCGCCAAGGCCAGCGGGAAACTGGCGCCCCACAAAACTGTTGCTGGAAAAATTGTCCTTACACAACGCATTATATCGATATCAAAATTGTGCCAGGGACTGAGTGATAGCCACGGATCGACCGGCCAGTAAGGAAGGGAGTTGGCGAGCGTCCAGGCGGTTGCAGAGATTGCCGCGGCGAGTAGTATCTGACAGGCGGCCAGCGCCAAACGCGGTTCCCGGACTCTGCGAACCAAGAACGACCCGGCACCGCTGCCGGCCCATAGGCCCAAAAGGAACACTGCAAGAATGATTGAAAAAGTGTAAACTGTTGGGCCCAACAGCAGTGACAGCAGCCGGGTCCACACTACCTCTGCACCAAGCGCCGTCAGTCCGGAAAGAGCAATTGCAAGGTATACAAGCAGCGACCCGGGCGTACGCTCAATCTGGCCGGCAGCTTTAACGCGGTCTGCAGCTACCGGGGCTGCCGGCTGGCGCACACACGTTGCCAAAGCAAAACCAAGCAACCCTACGGCCACATTGATGGCAGCAGCGGTATAGATCCCCACGGCCATGTCATAGATACGTAGCAGGTAGAAGCCGGCCAGAAGGCAGCCGGCGACCGCACCCGCAATATTGGCGCTGTAAAGCAACCCCATCCATGAAACTCCTTTGGGAGTTGTCGTCATCCAGCGCGTGATGGCAGGGAGCGAGCCGCCCATCAGTAGGGTCGGGGGCAGCAGGCATATGGCCGCAACTAGGCCCCGCAATATCAATCCAGCTAAGCCGAACGATGCCTCCGTGACATAAAGGCGCCCGATCCACGGAACAACGTGCAGCGTAAGGATTCCAAACGCCGCAATCCCCAATTCCAGGAACGCGTATACGACGATGGGGTGCTTTCGTATGGATACGAAACCTGGAAGCAAAGCGCTACCCAAACACAACCCTGCCATATAGGCTGCCAGCAGTAGGCCAAGAGATACGGCCGATGACCCGATCACCAACTGCAGCAGCTGGAACCAAACGATTTCGTAGATAAGTGCCGCACAGCCGCTGCCGGCCAGCAGCAGAAGAAGCAATGGAAGGAGTCTGGAGGAAGGTTCCTGAGTTTCGACTTGTAAGTTTTCTGACTTAACGGGCTCCGACCTTTTCTTTACAGGGTTCTTGGACACGGCTCATGGCACTCGCCGGGATCGGTCCCCGGAACTCTCTCCGCAAACCGGCCCGCTGAATTGTCGTCTCAGTCGAGAACCGACAGACTCATCGCAGTTTTTGTGCACCTAGTAACATACAAAATCATTGGTCTGTCAAGGGGAAATGGAGAATCTGAAAATTCACTTTCTTCAGCAAGAATTTGATGGGCGAACGGTTCGGTGTCGGTATCGGCGTTGCCGGCGCAATCGCTATTGAAAATGTACAGACAAGTTTTCGACGGGGGTCAGCCCCGAAATCGACTCCCGTCTAGGATTCGGATTCCGATTTGTTGCGGCTCTGCCGGAAACCAGGAGCCAGAATGGGTTTGCCCTGCTTCCCGATGAAAAAGGACCCCAACCGGAGGCATAGGGAATTTATGCTCACCAGTCCTGAATTCCGCGCTGATTTTTCCGATTTCCTTTCTAATTTACCCGATTTGCTCTTGCCTACAGAATAGAAATGTTTATAAAGATCCGGTGACGGGCACGAAGCCTGCAAAAAGGAGCGTGAAGCTTCCAGTCCGTCCCGAAAAAATCGTCCTGGATCCGGACCGAAGCATCCTGGCCGAGATACACCAGTAAAGCTCTTAACCACGAAACACACGAAAATCACGAAATCGCAGGCAGGCTTTACGTGATTTTCGTGTGTTTCGTGGTTAATGCTTTTTCCTCATTGATTGTTAGGGGAAGTCGAGTTCCGGTTCCGGTCCGCCAGGAGCGGATTTCCCGAGATTCTGAATGTGCTGGCGTATCAGCTCCGGATCAGGTGCCTTCTGGTCCAGGTCCAGGTACCTGGACATGTGTTCGCGAGCCCCGTTGATGTCGCCTTTCGCTTCTAAAATTCGGCCGTAAACATATTCTGCTCTGGGCATCCTGTGCATAGGATCCAGACGGATGGCTTGCTGCACATTCGCGGCAGCCTGATCCATGTCTTTCAATCCATATTGTGCTACAGCCCGATGCAGGTAGATGTCCGGGTAAGCCTTCTTTTTGTCGGCTTTGATCAGTTCATCGGCAGTCTTGACCACACACTCCCAATCCTTGGACCTGCTGCATAGGTGAGCCAGTGTCATGTAGGGCGGGAGGAACTTGGGATCGGCTGCGATTGCCTCCTGGTATGCTTCCCTCGATTCCGTTAAGGAGGAATTCAAGCGCTCAAGCACAACCCCAAGGGCATGCCAGCCGGGCGCAAATTTTTTGTCCTTCTGGACTGCAGCCTGAAAATGACTTACCGCCTCGGGATAGTTGGGTGTGTCGAGAGCCTTCATCGCCGCCTTCAATTCCGATTTCGCGCGCAACGGCATGTTCGATTCAGAAATGATGATGGCGTAGGGATCATCGGTAAGGGAGGTAAGCATTATCGGGTTCAGATTGACGGCGGTGTTCAGGTACCCGTTGAGACCCGAAATGTCGATCGAGGTCGATGTATATCCGGCATGCGTAGCCCGGATCACACAGGACCGCGTTCTCATCGGGTCAACATCCATCCGCCACAGATACTCCCCTTTCTTGTCGGTCAAGGGTCCCGGAGCCGAACCGAGGCTGTCGCTGCAGATGCGTTCAACAGCCACAGTAATTGGCGGAGGCGTTCCGTCGGACATGACTACTTTGCCCCGCAGGATAAGAGGGTAATTCTCGGCCGAAGCAGGCCGGGTTGAACAGACAATACCTGCAATCACACACATGCCTAGGATCACATGGTTGCGTTTCATGGTTCCTCCTGGAATTTCGACGCGTCAAATCGCTTCTGAAACCTCGTTAACGGGGAGCTGGATTATTATCCAGATACTCCTTGAGAATCTGGTTAGCAAACTCAGTCAGGTTGATGTTCTGGCGCGTTGCGCGTACTTTTAACTCTCGGTGTAGGTCCACGTCAACTGTTTGCCGAAAAACTTATGGGCGAGATCCTCGCCCCCGTCCCGCATCGTCACTGGACCTTTTCCATCCCTCGAGTGCTGCGCGGTCTGTTCGAGCGCGAGCGCGCCTTGCTGAGCCT
>JBEKKY010000370.1:0-3979 GCA_050010475.1 Acidobacteriota bacterium
AGGACACTCTTGCTCCGGGCGAGTCCGGCTATGCGCAGCTGCGCCTGGATGCTCCCGTATTCTGCCTTCATGGCGATGCTTTCATCATCCGGCAGTTCTCCCCAACCGTCACAATCGGTGGCGGCACAATTCTTCATCCCAATCCCCCCAAGCATAAAAGCACAGACAAGCAGACGCTCAGCGCATTGCAGGAATTGGACCACGGGAGCCTGCAGGAGAAGATTCCTGTCATTTTGGCGACAGACGCAAAACGAGCGATGAGTCTCAATGAGCTAAATTCGCTTCTCGGCCTGCCGGGACCGAATCTGGTTAAGATCTGCTCCGATCTTGCTCAATCTGGAAAACTGGTGATGGTTCCGGCTCCCGCGCCTATTTTGGTTCTGCCGCACGTAATAGAATCACTGAAGAAAGAAACGCTGGCGCAGATGCGCGACTTTCACAAAGAGAACCCGCTGCAGAAAGGGATTTCGAAGGAAGAGTTGCGCAAACGGTTTTACGATGACTTGCCGCTGGAAGTTTTCCGCCACTGTATGGAAGGGCTGGCGGAACAACACAAAATTTCTTTTCAGGAAGACGCCGTGTCCGTGTATGGCCGCGAGGTGCAGCTCACAGCCGAAGGTCAGCAGGTCCGGGAAATGATCGAGGCGATCTTTCAAAAAGCGGGTTACCAGCCTCCAGGGATTTCGGATGTGCAGAACTTCGTGGCGACAGATCCTGAGGAAACTCGCCGAATATTCTTCTGGATGATCAAGGAAAGGATATTAGTAAAGGTCTCAGAGGATCTCGTCTATCATCGAACGACCCTGGAGTTTATCAAGAAACAGATAAAAAGCAAATTCACGCCCGGAAGCAAGTTCGGTGTCGCTGAATTCAAGGAGCTTTTCGACATTACGCGGAAGCATGCAATCCCCTTGCTGGAATATCTGGATCGCGAAAGATTCACGCGCCGCATGGGGAACGACCGGATTCTGCTTTAAAGCAAAGAAGCCAGAAGGCAAAACTCAAGCTTTTTCCTTGAAGTTCTGCCTTTTAGCTGCTGGCTTCTTGCTTCCGGCTCTTCGTGAACATTGACAACGTCATTGCTCTAAAGTACGCTTTCGACGGGCTTATAGTGGAGGCTACCTATGTTTGGTTCGCTAGGAATGGGAGAACTTCTTGTTATTCTGCTGATCGTGATTCTTATCTTCGGCGTGAATAAAATTCCGCAGTTGGGCAAAGGGTTGGGGGAAGGGATCAAGAATTTCAAATCAGCCATCAAAGCGGCTCAGGATGAGCCGGAGGAAAAACCCAAAAACGAAAAGTAATGGGTCAATCTCGCCAATAGAAGTCGGCTACAGTTGTTTGCAGAGGTATTGAATCCGGCGAACGATTCTGATGCCGCAGCGCCAATCCTCATTTATCGAGATCTTCCAAACTTCCAGATCCGGTTCCAAATAGCGAAGCAGGAGTTCGGTTGTATCGTGAAACGAAAAAACCGGCGCAACCAGGTATATCCTGGGACGTTGCCGCGTAAGGCGGACTTCTGAAAAATATCCCCGGCGCTCGAAGTCACCGTTTTCATTGTGCTGAATGACCCGGCCCCAGTAGTCCAAAGCCTGTATTGGCAGGTCGGGATCGGCAGCAACCTTCAATTCGATGATAGCCAGAGTGCCATTACGATCGGCGCCTAAAATGTCGACCCGGCCGCTATCTTTGCCGAGGTAAACCGGAATCTGGGAGTAAACCGATTCAGCGGCCATTTCCGGAAATAGATGAGGGATATCTTCAAGCACCAGAGCTTCCAGCCATCTCTCCGCTTGAAGCCTATAATATGGATGCCGGGTATCCGGAGTATCCGGTCTCCGATAAAAGAGTATTTCCTCAACCAGCGATCTAAGGCTCTCAAAATTGTCCTCTTTCAACTCGGTTCTCTGATTCCCGATCCCGAAGAAGATCCGGTCCCGTTCCGATCCTGTTACCTGAGCAAACTCCAGCCCCCATATTCGTAGTGAATCATAATCTTGAAATCTTGGATAACGCCGGATAAGCGAAGGGGCCAAATCGAGCACACGTTCCAGCCGCGAACTCCAACGAAAGGGACCAAGCACGGGCCAACGAAAATCTTTGTTTTCCTCCGGAGCAGGAGGCGCCGGGGCTCTGCGGAACTCCGGGCTCCCAGGAATTTGATCGCAGTACTCCCAGATTTCCGATTTGAGCCGATTTTTGCGAAGCAATTGACAGCGATGAGCGAGGACTGCCGATGTGCCTGAAGGTGCCAGAAAATAGAGCGTCGGAGCAGGTGTCAGTTTTCTTTTTTCGTCAAGGATTGAAAGCCAAAGCAAAGCCTGGCCGAGCGCAAGCGGCATTTCCTCTGCCGAAGCCGCATCTGCCGCAATCAGCATTCGATTTTTGCCTCCATGCTGAAAGAGAACACGAAGAAATGAGCCTGAAAGCGTGCGGGCAAGATCCGCCCTCCTGGTCGCCCACACGACCCGATGGACCGGATATCGGAGCGCCAGCCATTTCCTGACCATTTTCCACAAATGACGGGGATTCGCCGAATCGGGCGCCGGCTGTTGCCAGACCATTTCGAATATCTCGGGCAGCGGACTCCGGGGATCAACGAGGAATACGTTCAACCCCCAAGGCAATTGCCTCACGGAGGTGATCCAATAACTGGAGGAGTGACCCTGGTTGTAAAATTGGAATCGGATTCTCCCTCCCAGCATCCGCCACCGCGGGTTGACGGAATCCCAGGAACCCAGATCCGCAGAGCGCCATCGAACCTGCGTCGTCCCAGCCTTGCTTTTCGCCCACTCCAGAAGCATGCAGCTTCTTTGCAGACAGATCGCAGTCGTCTTCTTCACATTCCGGTAGTTTGAGCCAAGGGAGATTTATTTCAGAAAATTTGATTCGAGATTCGAAATTCGAGATTCGAGACTAAAGCGCTTATTAATTTCGAATCTTGAATCTCGAATTCCGAATCATGAATGCAGCCAGGCGAGATAGGCGGAATCACCGGCAGTGATCGGCACTGCAATTACTTCGGGCAGCTGATATGTGTGCAGCAGGCGAATTCTTGCCTTTATTGCTTCAAATCTCTCCGAAGAAGATTTGATCAGAAGAAGAAATTCCCCCTCATCACACACTTTCCCTTCCCACCGGTATATGGAACGGATCCCGGGAATAATATTTACGCAGGCAGCTTCATTTGCCTGCACAAGAGCGGATGCAATCTTCCGGGCCAGATCGAGTGTATCGGTAGTGCTCAAGACAAGGATTTCGTTCATATCATCGGCTCCGATAAACATTGCGCACCGCGGCGCTCCTGAGTATTATGCCTGTGTATTCCAAAATAGAAAATGACCTACTCGCGACGTCGGCTGTCTCACAAGAAGGAAGTTTATTACATTGCCTGCATTGTTGCTGTGCTGGTAATACTGCTTGCAAGTCTCCTCGGCCCCGGCGGATACAGAGAGCTGCAAAAAGCTCGCCTGGAACTGCAGGAAGAACGTATCCGCGTCGATCAGATCGAGCGCCAGAACTCCGAGCGGCTAAAATCGATAGAAAAACTGAGATCCAACCGGAATGCGTTAGAGAAATATGCTCGAGAGAAGGGCTATGGAAAGGAAGGAGAAATCATCCAGCAAATCCCGAAAGAGCCGGAAAATCCGAAACAAAACAAGCCCGCAAATTCGAAATAGGATCGTTAACGCGTTTGCGGGTTCACGCGTTAACGCGTTAACGCGTGAACCCGCAAACGGTTTTGGGCTACAGACTCCAGACTACCTTCCCCTTAACGATTGTCATGACCGGACCGCCGCACAGTTTCCAGCCGTCAAACGGAGTGTTGCGGCTCCGCGAGCAGAATTGGGCTGAATCCACCTGATGCTTGAGTTCCGGATCCACCACGGTGATATCGGCCCAGGATTCCTTTGCCAGCGTTCCCCGTTGCAATTTCAGGATCCGCGCAGGATTTGTGGAGAAGAGCTGAACGAAA
>JBEKKY010000371.1:0-3977 GCA_050010475.1 Acidobacteriota bacterium
AATAAGAAGAACACCGAGAATCACCGTCTTTTTTTTCATGAACGCGCTCCTATTTGTTCTCTGTAGAAACCAGAGCGATTAATAATCAGTTCTCCTGTTTTCCGGAGAACTTGCGGATTGTTACCAGTTGCTTGTCAGTCTAACTTAACTCATTTTAGGCAAAAGTTGTTTCGGATTTTTCGCCAAGGAATCCCGGCTGGAATCGGGACGCGTTTGACAGCCATGTTTCCGCCCTATTGGGCAGGTTGTGAGCGATAAACCTTTTATCAATGCCCGTCTTCTAATCGAGAATGATTATTCTTGCATGCAAGGGGCGACTGTGAAATCGTAGTCAAAAAACATGGAAACGATGTTGTGAACGTCAATCCCGTACATGGAGCGTTGATTATGAAATCATCCCCAACAGGTTTTCTTTCCGTTTCGCTGATGGGCCTTGCACTTTTAACCGGGACTCTTCCCGCGCAGACGCAGCCGAGTGCCGGAAATGCGCCCAAGGGGAGTGTTGAGCGCATCAAAGTGCATGGTGCTTCGCTGGAGGGCAACCTGGAAGGCGATAGTCCGGACCGGGACATCGTCGTTTATCTGCCTCCGAGTTATGCGAAATCGCCTAAACGGCGTTATCCGGCAGTCTATTTCCTCCACGGCTATTCCGTTGGCGTTGAGGCATACGTGAAGCTGCTGAATCTGCCGGAGATGGCAGATAACGCAATTGCCGCCGGGGCGCGGGAAATGATCCTCGTGTTGCCGGATGCGTTCACGGTTTACAACGGCAGCATGTACTCCAATTCTCCGACGACGGGAGATTGGGAAGGATTTCTTTCTCGCGACTTGGTTGCCTACATCGACAGTCATTACCGCACCGTGGCGGATCGCAATAGCCGCGGCCTTTCCGGACACTCAATGGGTGGTTACGGCACCGTTCGCGTGGGGATGAAACATCCGGAGGTATTTTCGGCGCTTTATGCGATGAGTTCGTGTTGTTTGATGAACAATCCGGCGCTGCCGCCACCGGCCCCGGAAGGAGCCCGCGGCCGAGGCAATGCTCCTGCTCCTCCTGCTCCTACTCCTGCATCGGCCCAGGGAAATAATGCGCGCGGTCCGGCGGCTGAGGGAAGAGGGCGCGGCGGTGCTGGATTTGGGAACGTGATGTCTGCAGAGGCAGCGGCGTGGTCGCCGGATCCGGCGAACCCTCCGCAGTACTTTGATCTGCCCACCAAGGATGGTCAGATTCAGCCGCTGGTTGCCGCGAAGTGGGTGGCGAACTCACCGTTGGCGATGGTGAGTCAGTATGTCCCGAACCTGAAGCAATACCGCGCCATCGTAATGGATGTCGGCGACAAGGATGGCCTCAATGGCATGAATGTCGAGCTTGACAGGGAGTTCACGCGCCTTGGAATTACCCACGTATTTGAGCAGTACGATGGCGATCACGGGAATCGTGTGGCTTCACGTTTTCAGAATAACCTGCTGACGTTTTTCTCCCAGCAGCTTAAGTTCCCGGCGGCATCTCGCCGCTGAGGAATTCAAATTCGCGGGTTCCGGTATCTGGTAAACGGGCGCCCTTCCGGTGTCCCATCGTCAGTTGCGATCTTCGAACTCTCGCCCAAAGCAATTCTTCGATTCCATATCTGCACGCCCAGACTCGGGGCGCCGTGGGAAGCACTTTTGCGTTGATGGACTGTTCTGCGGTGGATAGAATCGGATCAGGAGTCTGGACAAGCAAACACCCGGAATAGCCTCAAAATACCCCGGCTGCGTCCCAGGCTGCGCCCCCTTCTAATTTGCATTCCTGTAAACCGCCGCCTAAGGCGGCGCGACTGGAAAAGGCTCTGCCGCTGTCGTTCGGTCTGATCACGCCGCGTCATCCTGCGCTATCTCTGCTTGTAGGTCTTCTCGAACATCGCGGGCAGGCCGCCGTCACTCGTGATAACGCGACGCTTGAAATACCATCGTCCATCGCGATTGACAAGCTCATCATGCTCACGGCCCTGCTCGATCAGTTGAGGCGCCGATTTGGGTGTTTCCGAATTGACCCCCGTCCACAGAACATCCGCCGTGGCGGACTGGCCATTGACGGCAATTTTGAGATTGGTGAGCAGCATCCGAAACGTCCCACGTCGCGGTGGGGTTCCTTCCGCCGTCTTCTTATAGAGATCCTCAATGGCCTTCTTGCCTTGCGCAACGATGCCGTTTACATCGAGGACGCCGTCCCCGACGTAAAAGGCGCCAAAATCATTGCGCCCAGCGCCGAGTTGAGCATAGTAGTCGACGAGCATGTCTTCGATCTGCGCTCTATCAAGCAGCGTGCTCAACGTTGTCGCCGGATATTCCGCTGCACCCGGCAGGGCGGACGCAGCCATCACGAGCGTCGCCGCGGCGAGCAGGAAGAAAGTTTTGATGCTGGCCCTGGTAAATCGAGAGAATAGCATTGTGTGGTCTCCTGTGTTGCTTCGAACATTCTGGTTTTGGCCCTGGGCATGATCACTTGACCAATTATCTGAAAACCGGGTATTCGCCAAAGCCGTTCACAAGATCGATGTTACACCAAGAGTTTGTCATCTATGCGGGAATTTTAGGGTCGAGATGGAAGAACGGATCATTGCCCTATTGTATTTGTCTGGTTTGGGAGCACCAACCGATGGAGAGCCAGGACCCTTGCCAGCCTTCTTCCGATAATGTAGCTTTGAATTTCCGGGTCCATGCGATGGGCCGAATGAATTTATGCTACTCCTAATCCTTTTCCTTTGCGTTCCACCTTTTGGGAATACTCCGCGCATCATTGCTCAATCTCTGTAACCATAGCCATGTTCTACTCAACGGAACAAGAAAAGAGAATCCTCGCAGAACAAGCGATCATGCGCTCGGGAGAAGCCAACAGTTTGAATCTGTGCCAATACAAGAACGTCTCCTGCGTCAGATGCTGTCTGCCTCACATAGGAGGAGATTCCCACATGGAGGATTCCGAGGAAGAGAGAACCGCTCTATTCAATAGAAGCAGCCTTGCATATCATCGCAAATATTCAGACAGATATCTTGGTCCAGGCAACATCCTGATGAAGTTCAAGAATTTCAACCCCCTGAAGGATCCCCAAATTGAAGCGTCACAATACGAGGACTCTTTTCCGGATGTCGGAAGAGAAGAGATGGAAAAGCGATTCTCAGGAAGAAGAAACTTGTTTCTCGAAATATATGACCGGGAGCACCCGACTCAATCCCTGCCTCGGTATATGAAAGCAGCACAAAGAAATGAAGAGTACACGTACAAGCCCGCGGCAAGTTCAGGGCCCGTTTCCTTATTTCTTGGAGGATCGGTTCCGGCGAAGCATCTTCAGAAGGGTGAACTACCGGAGTGTCAGTTATTGGGATTTGTTGATGGGGAAAGAACAGTCGGTTGCATGGCCCACCCCTGGGCAGAATCATCTCAAGGCTACGACGGACGTGACCAGGTGGGATTCTTCAATCATACTAATGGTTGCAGAAGCGTCGGCTGCGAAGCAAGCGAGGAATTCAAATTCTTGAGCCCCTCCGCCATGAAGATCTTCGATAAAGCAGTCGGCGGGATGTCCTGGTATGAGTACAGCAGACACGCGACATCCGTGTTCGTCTACTATCTGAGAAGTTATGATCCCATATTGCAGAGGCTCAACGAAAAAGGGCTTCTTAATACGTGGACTCTGGAACAACTTGTCGGGTTCACTAATGCCCTCTACGATGAATGGCCGATGAGAAAACCGGACTGGAGCATGCATCATCCCCTGAGTCATAATTCAAACCCCATGAATTCTTTGGACCTGCTTTCGGCGGATATTCCCCTGGCGGAAAGAATAATGTACATCGCTCTTGACACTTGGTTCTTGCAGGACCATTTTGCCCTACAATTGCAGCAAGTCAGAGATCACGTCGAAAGACGTATGGAAGCTCTGCATAGGGAGCTGTGTATCCGCCCAACGCGTTGAGGTGGATTATTCTGCTTTCGT
>JBEKKY010000372.1:0-3966 GCA_050010475.1 Acidobacteriota bacterium
AGCCGTGCCCGGATATGTCGCGAGGTAACGTATTTCCCATCCCGCCCGGAGAGCGGTGAGGTATTGGCGTGAAAGATCATCGAGATTGTTGGTTCGTCGACGTGGATGGGGGGCAGCGGTTTAGGGTCCTCCGCGTCGCCGATAGTTTCACCGATGTAAATGCCCTCAATGCCCGCGAGAGCTATAATTTCTCCGGCGCTCGCCTCCTGGACCGGCTGCTGCTTCAGTCCCTCGAACGTAAACAGCTTGGTAATCCGCGTTCTTTCCAGGGAACCGTCGAGCTTGCAGACTGAGACCGTGTCCCCCACAGCAATTCTGCCTGAAAAAATTCTGCCGATTGCGATCCGTCCGACGTAATCGTTGTAATCGAGAGTGGTTACCAGAATCTGGAGTTTATCCTGAAGGATCGGCTCGGGAGCGGGAATGGTCTCGAGTATCTGCTCGAAAAGCGGACGCAGATCTCCGGAATCGTCACTGAGGTTTTTCTTTGCTATCCCTTGCCTGCTGACGGCGTACAGAATTGGGAAGTTGATCTGCTCCTCGCCGGCATCCAGATCGATGAAAAGATCGTAAATCTCGTTGACTACCTCCTGCGGCCTGGCATCGGAACGGTCAATTTTGTTCACTACGACAATGGCCGGAAGCTTCTCTTCCAAAGCTTTCCTCAGCACAAAGCGGGTTTGCGGCAGGGGTCCTTCCGAGGCATCCACCAACAGCATGACCCCATCCACCATTTTGAGCACGCGCTCGACTTCGCCGCCGAAATCGGAGTGGCCGGGCGTATCCACGATATTGATTTTGACGGACCGGTAATGAATGGCTGTGTTCTTGGCCATTATCGTGATGCCGCGTTCCCTTTCGAGATCAAGGTTGTCCATAACCCGTTCCGTGATCCGTTCATTATCGCGAAAGGTTCCACTCTGCTGCAGCATGGCATCGACCAGAGTCGTCTTGCCGTGGTCCACGTGAGCAATAATGGCAATGTTGCGAATATCTTCCCGTCTCATGAGCCCTCACAAACGGGGACGCCACCCTATTTCGCCCGTTTTCTTTTGATTCACCGCGAGTTGATTGGCGAAATAGGGTGGCGTCCCCATTTTTCCGGAGAGTAACTGTACCTCTAATAGTCCAAGACTCCAAGACTCAAATAGCCAATTGAAATTGCTTGCCAATCTCACCCCTTTCGATATAGAAAATAATTTGGTATCTTTATAGGTTCGTTCCAGTTGTTCAGGAAAGAAGGTAACGGAGCTTTAGGAATAATACCGAGCTTTTTAAGAGTCGCGCGCAGGCAATAATAATGTAAGCTTCACGTCCCCAAGAAATCCTCGGACTATCCTCGAAGATCCTCACAGATTAGAACTGGAGTAAACGATGGATGCGAGAGAGCAGGCAATAAATAACAATGTGCCCCTGCTGTCTGAAGTTGTTCAGAAGAGCGGAGAGAAGATTCAGAACTGTTATCAGTGCCAGAAGTGTTCGGCCGGGTGCCCACTGAACTTTGCGATGGATATCCTGCCCAACCAGGTGTTCCGGCACCTGCAGTACGGCCATCGGGATAAGGTGCTTTCCTCGAAGACTATATGGCTGTGCGCTTCCTGTTATACCTGCAGCACCCGGTGCCCCAACAGCATTGATATCGCAAAGGTTATGGATACTTTGCGGAGCATCTCCGCTCGATCTGGCGCCGTCTCCGGAGAGAAAAACATCTCCATGTTCCATAAATTTTTCCTGACCCTTACCAAATATACGGGCCGGACGTGGGAACCGGGTTTTTCACTGTACGAACTGAAAAGCGGAGGTTTGGGCGGATTCATGGGATGGGGAATGAAGGCGTTTTTCAAAGGGAGGCTGGGGCTTTTTCCCACCTTCAAGGGTGGGAAAGAGTTCAGACGGCTCTTTAACGAGCCGAAAGGAGGAGCACGATGAAGGAATTCTCCTATTTCCCCGGATGCTCCCTGCACGGCACATCCAAAGAGTTTGACGAATCGATCCGGGGAGTCCTGAATCAGCTCAGTATCAAAATCCACGAATTGGAAGACTGGACGTGCTGCGGCGCAACGTCCGCCCACTGCCTGGACGAAACGCTGGCCGTCGAAATGCCTGCCCGGAATCTCGCGATCGCAGAAAAGAGCGACCGGGACCTGTTGGTCCCCTGCGCAAGCTGCTACAGCCGGTTCAAGGGAGCCGAATACGAGGTCAAAGAACACGGGAAGAAGGTCAGCTTTCCGTACAAAGGGAACGTCCCCATTCGGTTTGCCATGGACTATCTGTGCGACAAACCGGTTGTGGAAGAAGTAAAGAAAAAGATGGTCAAGCCGCTATCCGGGCTTAAGGCGGTCTGCTACTACGGGTGCCTTCCCGTCCGGCCGCCAAAGCTGACGGGGATCAAGGACTATGAAAACCCGATGCATATGGACCGGCTGCTCAAACAGCTTGGCGTAGAGCCGATTCAATGGTCCTATAAGACCGACTGCTGCGGCGCCAGCCTGATGTTTACCCGCATGGATGTTTTCAAGCAGCTGATCGGCAAGATTCTCGTGAAGGCGAAGGAGACCGGAGCGGATTGCGTGGTCGCCGGCTGTTCGATGTGCCAAATGAATCTGGATACTCGACAGGAAGACGTCGAAAAAGACCTCGGGAAAAAACTGGATATTCCTGTTCTGTATTATACGGAACTGATGGGATTGGCAATGGGGCATCGGGATGCCGGGAAGTGGTTCAAGCGGCATTTCAAAAACCCTATTCCGATGTTGAGTGCAAAAGGTTTGATGTGATCGGCGTTCCCCGTTTTCCGTTCCCCGTTAACGACTTGAATTTGACGGGGAGCAGGAAACGGGGAACGGGAAACACAAGATTGTGAGGAACAATGGCTGACAAGGTTGGGGCCGTAATGGTTGTAGGCGGCGGGATTGCCGGGATTCAGGCATCCATTGACTTGGCGGAATCGGGTTATTACGTCCACATGGTGGAAACCTCGCCCGCGATCGGCGGCGTAATGGCCCAGTTGGACAAGACCTTTCCCACCAATGATTGCTCCATGTGCGTGATATCGCCGAAACTGGTGGAAGCAGGGTGTAATCTGAACATCAATATCCTGACTGCCACCGACATCGAGGGCATTTCGGGGGAACCGGGCAACTTCACGGTTCGGGTTCGCAAACGCGCTCGATTCGTGGATACGAACAAATGTACCGCCTGCGGAGACTGCGCGACGGCTTGTCCCATTGCCCGTCCCAATGAATTCAACGCCCTGCTGAACAATCGCAAAGCCATTTACAAGAGATACCCTCAGGCGATCCCGAACGCCTATGCCATCGAAAAGCGCGGCGAAGCCCCCTGCCGCAATGCATGCCCGATCGAACAACGAGCCATGGGGTATGTGGCACTGATCCGCGAGAAGAGATTCGCCGACGCTTACCGCACCATTAAGGAAGATAATCCATTCCCTTCCGTTTGCGGCCGCGTTTGTAATCACAAATGCGAGGAAGCCTGCACCCGCGGCGAAAACGGGCACGAAGCGGTCAACATCATGCATCTGAAGCGCTTTGTGACCGACTGGGCGTTCGCTCATCCTGAAGAGGTCGAAAAAGCCTACGCAGCCGGAATCCAGAAGTCTCCGGATACAACGGGATTGGGCAAGAAAGTCGCCATCATTGGCTCCGGTCCGGCGGGGATGACGGCGGCAAACGACCTGATCGCCAAGAATTTCTCCGTCACGGTATTTGAGGCGTTGCCCGCGCCTGGCGGAATGATGCGTGTAGGTATTCCGGAATATCGCCTGCCCTACGACCTGGTTCAGAAAGAAATCGATGAGATCGTTGCCAGAGGAGTGGAACTCAAACTGAACAGCCGGGTTGACGATGCCGCCGCACTGCTGGGCGAGTATCAGGCGGTCTTCGTCGCCACCGGCGCTCATGTCGGCCTCAAAACCGGGATCCCCGGAAATGATCTGCCGGATGTCCA
>JBEKKY010000373.1:0-3957 GCA_050010475.1 Acidobacteriota bacterium
GCCTGGCACAGTCAGTTGATAGAAGTTCTCGGAGCGATGGGCATTCGGGAAGTCCGCAGGCTGCGCGGGGAAATGGGCCGCGCCATTTTCATGGAAGAAATTGAAAAGGAAGCATTCGGGGACCTGCTGCAGGTCTCTCCGTTGCAAGCAAGTGCATAAATGCTGAATCCAGAAGTCAACCGGGAGGAGTCAGAGTTGTGCCTTTACAAGGCTCCGTGGCTTGAAATCAACAGCTCCGGGTGCTGCGCCGGCTCGAAGCTATTCTCCTGCGCTTCCGGGACGCTCCTCCTGGAAGAGCGACGGGAAAATAGCCGGGCGCGAGCCCGCGATTGCGCCACACGAGCTGCAAACCCGGAGCCCTGCAAAGGCATCAAGGCGGTTCGGCACATCGATAATCGCCGAACGCAAGCTCTGTTTTTTTTAGCACAGGTGAATGCATGACCACAACCATTGCCAAGGTCCAAATTCAGGAAGAGGCCCAGCCGCAACCGGGCACCAGCGGCTGGCCGCAGGAGATCGTCGAGAGGAAAATCTGCCCCGCGCCCGACCGGTATCGGAACTCAATCGGAAAGTACAAGATTGACCGGCTGGCCTCTTGTATCTCTTGCGGACGATGTGTCGAAGTCTGTGAATTTGGCGTCCACATTAAACCCGAAGGCTACAAATATATGTTGCGGCCGCAGGATTATCGGTGTATCGGCCCGGCTTGTTCGGAAACCGGCGGCGCATGCATAGCCGCCTGTCCGCAGAACGCACTGGTGATGCAATTGAATCCCAACGTGGATTGTCTGGGAGACCCGCGCTGGTCCGGAGACTTGATCCTGTCCACATGGTATGAAGCCGAGACCGGACATACCCCTCCCCCGCACCTCGAATATAAATGCGGCGCGTCGGGAGGCGGCTTCGACCGGATCCGATTCAAGTTCGAGATTCCCGAGCTTGACCAGCAATGCAAAACTCCGGTAACCCAGAAGCGGAGAAGCTCCAGAAATTCGGCTGCGGAAGAGATCGATACCGGTTTGGATCTCAATCATCGGGACGACGGGCGGCCTCAAGTCCACATCGATATTCCCGTGTATGGCGGCGGAATGAGCTTCGGGTCCGTCAGCATTCATACAATTCTGGCGAAAGCTCGCGCAGCCGTGGCCTGGAACAGCTTTAGCTGCACCGGCGAGGGGGGATACCCCGACCGGCTCCTGCCGTATGACGATCACATGATCACCCAGGTGGCAACCGGGCTTTTCGGAGTTCGCGAAGAGACGATCCAGCGGGTGAGAATTGTGGAATTCAAATATGCGCAGGGCGCGAAGCCCGGCCTCGGAGGGCACCTTCTGGGCGACAAGAATACGCCGGCCGTCGCGCGCATGCGCGGAGCCATTCCGGGCAATGCTCTGTTCAGCCCTTTCCCCTTTCATAGCGTCTATAGCGTGGAAGACCACAAAAAGCACCTGGACTGGATCAAAGAGGTCAATTCGCGCTGCCTTGTCAGCGTAAAGGTTTCAACTCCGACCGATGTCGATATGGTCGCGGTCGGCAGCTATTATGCGGGTGCGCACATCATCCATCTGGACGGCAGCTATGGAGGAACCGGAGCCGCACCCGACATTGCCAAAAAGAACATTGCAATGCCCATCGAGTATGCCATTCCGAAGGTGCACAAGTTTCTGACGGCCGAAGGGATCCGGGAGAAGATCACCCTGATTGCATCCGGCGGGATTCGTACGGCATATGACGTGCTGAAAGCCATTGCGCTTGGCGCGGATGGCGTCGTTATCGGAACCGCCGAAATGGTGGCGTTGGGTTGCGTGCGGTGCGCCTGTTGTGAAAGTGGACGGGGATGTCCTCGCGGAATTGCATCTACGGATCCTGAATTAGTTGACCTGATGAGCCTGGAATGGGCCGCCCAGAGATTAATCAATTTGCAGAATGCCTGGCATGAACAAATGATCTCCGTTCTGCAGACGCTGGGCATGCATTCCATCCGCGATCTTCGCGGCCGTAGCGATGTGCTTTGTTATTTGAAATAACATCTTGGAGGCTTTGCGCCTTAGCGCCTTCGAGTTCAACTCAAAGACTCTAAGACTCAAAGGCTCGAAGACACAGGGAGCAGGAATTGAACGAAATTGCTGAACGAATATTGAAGACCAGGTCGCAAATATATCGCGGGCCGGAACCGCCGTTGACGAAATCAGCCGAAGAAGGGGGATGCGGTGTTACCGGATTCGCCTGCACTGTGCCGCTGGCGGGGCGGTTCATCTATGAGCCTTCAGTTCAAATGCAGAACCGTGGCAACGGCAAGGGCGGCGGCATCGCCGCCGTTGGCCTTGTTCCGGAGCAGATCGGGGTATCGCGTGAGGTGCTGGACAATTCTTATCTTCTTCAAATTGCTCTGCTGGATCCGGCCTGCCACGCGGAACTGGAGCGCCAGTACATTCTGCCCAACTTTGAAATAGCCCTCTCATCCCGGCAGCCGCACATTGATGATTACCGTGACATCCCAGGACTCGAAGTCCGTCCGCCCGACGTTCATCGATACGTCGTCAGAGCCAAGCCGGACATGCTCAAAGCCTTTGCCGCCAGTACCGGCCTCGAGAGCCTTGCGCCCCGCGAGCTGGAAGACGAATTCGTATGGAGGAATTCCTACCGGTTGAATGATGAGTTTTATGCGTCGCTAGGGGAAAAGCGGGCCTTCGTGCTTTCCCACGGCCGGGACCTCCTGGTTTTCAAGCTGGTCGGATATGCAGAACAGAATGTCGAGTACTATCAGCTCAAGGACTTCAAGGCGCACGCGTGGATTGCCCATCAGCGGTATCCGACCAAGGGGCGGGTGTGGCATCCGGGCGGAGCTCACCCTTTTGTGGGTTTGAACGAAGCGCTGGTGCACAATGGAGACTTTGCAAACTATTATTCTGTCTGCGAGTATTTGAGGCAGCGGAACATCCGCCAGCAGTTTCTCACCGATACCGAAGTCTCGGTGCAGCTTTTCGACTTATGGGATCGTGTGTACAAATATCCGCTCGAGTACATTATTGAAGCGCTGGCCCCGACGACCGAACTGGATTTTGACCAGTTGCCGCCCGAAAAACAGGCGATCTACCGGCAGATTCAGGCTACGCACATCCACGCCTCACCCGACGGGCCCTGGTTCTTCATCATCGCCCGCAGCCAGCCGGATCAAAAGAAGGTGCAATTGCTGGGCATCACCGATACTGCGATGCTCCGCCCGCAAGTCTTTGCCCTTTCCGATAATGGTGATGTCCAGATCGGTTTGGTCTGTTCCGAAAAGCAGGCGATCGATGCGACCCTTCGCAGCCTGGCGCAGGAGGACATGCGCTTCTGCCCGATAGCGGACAAATATTGGAATGCGCGCGGCGGATCCAGCACCGACGGCGGCGCCTTTATCTTTACGGTGGATTCCGGCCGGAACGAACACAAAACTCTTACGTGCACGGACAAATTCGGACGACCCGTTGTGATCGATTCCGGTGCAATCCGATGCGATATGCCCGAGGCAGATTCTTCCCAAGAGGATGCGCCGGATGCCCTCAGGGAATTGGTTTACCAGTGGCTCCAAAAGGGAAAACTGGATGACCTCTTCACCTATGTCTTAGACCTTCCGTCATGGTCTCCAGGAGATTTGCGGCGATTCTGTCAGCTCGTGGTTCAGGGCGCAGACAACGCCAAGTCTCGAGCGACTGCCATCGAACTGCTGACCATGCTTCGGGACCGGCATTTTAAGACCGGGGACAAACGACGAGCGACCGTAGTCTGGGTTGTGGACAAAATGCTGGAAGCGCTCTTTGACCGCGCACCTCTGTTCGGCGAACCGGCAACCCGATTTTGGCGAAGGGTGAACTGGGATACACGGGAGCATATCGCCGCTCCCCGGGCCGGCGAGGAACTGCTCATTATCGACGCCCAGGGTTTTCCGCCCGAGGGGGACGATTGCGATGCCGT
>JBEKKY010000374.1:0-3944 GCA_050010475.1 Acidobacteriota bacterium
GGCCGCGTTCCGAGCGCCGCAGGGGCAGATGCAAGGCGGCGCGACGCAGGCGATACGGGGATATCGTCGAGGAGCGCCAACGCAGCAGATGCCCCTGCGCCGCCGGAACCCTTTGGGCGTCCAGGCCATGCGTTTGCGTACCACACAACATTGACTCCTTATAACCCCGAGGAGCAACGCGCCCCTGGTTCGGTCGCACCGTCCTTCGGGATATTTGGTCATCCATGTGCAGATCAGCGGGAGAGCTGAACTTGCAGAGCTACGACTTTCTCGATCACGTTAGCGGTCTCATCCTCGCAGCTGGGGTCGATCTTTCGCGGTTCCGTATCGCCCACGAGCTCACGCGGACATTCCCTCGCGATAACGGTCGCCTGCCGATCAAGGGTGGTCCAGTTATAGCTTGCGACGAGCTTCTGGAGAGCCTTGCTTTTTTGCTTTCCATGAGCGCCGAGCGCCGCTGCCGCGAGAGCGGCATTGACGTCTTTAGTGTCAAACACGAAATCGGCGGTCCAGCGATCGCCTTGCGGGTACTCGGCTGAGGCGAGGTTTGTATCCTTCGAAAGGTAGGAAACCGTCAGCCGATAGGCGTCGACATAGCTTCCATACTGAGTTTCCTCGCAGTTCTGCTGCGGATACTCGTCGGAAGCCAGGCACGGCTCGCCCGTGGTCGTCGCCGTCGTCGGGACCTTTATTTTCCTGAGTCCAGCCACTTCGAAGCCCATGGCATCGGTCGTGAGCGCCTGGGTGCTCACGAACGGGTTCACCGTCGACGTCCTGAAATGCGGACCACCGTCCATCGTTGTTGGCGCGTTCGCAAGGGCAAGCGAGGCAAATCCCGCGCTGAGCGCTGAATATTTAAACAAATGCAGTTTCATATGTTCCTCTCTGGTTTCTGCCCCTTTCTGGAAACCATCAGGTTATGTTTCGCGGCGGAAATATCTGTACAACCAGCCGATTCCTCGAGCTTTTATAACTTTCCCGATCATCGCGATATCTCTATCGAGATGACGAGTCCCGAATTCGTCGCCCACCAGCGAACCGCGTGTGCCTGGCGTGGCCGTGACATCCGCAAATGCCTGCTTCCCCAGGAAACTTTCCGGCATGCTCATCCTTCGAAACAATCATTCCGCCCTGCCGCCGCAATTCAGTATCTTCGCCGCAGGCCTCATCGAGAAAGGCTTGGCCAGCTTCGGGCGATCGCTCCAGCGCGGCGTGGAAAAACTCCTCTGCCCGCCGCCAAAGCGCCTGCTTCATGGCGAGCCTCCTGCCCTCTGGCAACGCATACACTGCAATGATGGGTACCTGAATTGCCGCCATTATAGCTCGGGCGGCGCATGCCGGGATAGTTTAATCCGCAACACTTGTGGGGATTTCGTGCACCTGCAAACGGGTACGCTGGCCAGAAACGGAAATCCAGGAGATTGAAAATTCAGCTTGTATGAGTAGGAGGTTTTTTGAACCTGCATGCTGATGGCACCGAGAAACTGACAGGCAACGCCGGAATTGCATTGCACGCCTGATTAAACAATACGCTAGCTAGCCGGAATCCCGGAACAGTCTGGAACCAGAATATCCATCATGTCCCCATTTGGGGGAACAATTAGTGTTACTTTTCGCTGACGGATTCGCGGGTCGGCCCGTAGCTCGCGCCGTGTACGGTCCGCTGCGACAGAAACATCCAGCGGCCGTTTCGCTTCTGATAGATCCGCTCGAACCAGACCGCAAACCACGCGCGCTCGGGATTGCTTCCTCTCAGGCTCGCCGTGTAGCGCCCGTAAGTGATCGCGACGTCGCCATGCAATTCCGCCCTAACCGAATCGAAATCCCACGCCAGGTACTGCCTGTTCCTGACGCGCTCCGAAAACGCCTGCCTGGTGTCAATCAAAGGGGATTGCCCGCCTCTGGTCCAGATGTCCCCATGCCACATGAGGAAATCGTCTGCGGTGTTGTTATCGAAAAACGCTTGATCCCCGGAAGTCACTGCGGCGGCGAACTTCCCGTCGAGGGCGAGAATCTCTGCCGCTTCCTTCGAATCCGTTGTGTAGGTTTCCGGCGGTGCTTTCGCCTCGGGCAGACCGGGCACGTAACCGGCCGCCTGAGCGGGTGAGACCTGGGTCGGATCCACTCCCGCCGGCGATGGATGGGGTCCCCAGACCGTTCGATGCGAGAGCCACTGCCATCGGCCATCCCGCCTGGCCCAAACACGCTCAAACCAAATGCTAGTCAGTCCCGGCGGACTTGCAGTATTCCTGTCCTTCGGCATGAACAGGCTGACATAACGTCCCCAGGTGATTGCCACGTCGCCGTGCATTTCAATCTTCGGCTGATCGAGATCGTGCACGAGATATTCCTTATCTGCAATTCGCTTCATGAAAGCGGCCCGGTTGTCTTCGATCCCGCCGCTCTTCTCTCCTCTCGTCCAGCCATCACCATGCCGGAAATGAAAATCGCGGGAAAGAACCGTCTCGGCAAAGGCACCATCACCCGCCACCACCGCGGCCTCGATCTTTTGCTGGAGTGCCAGCACTGCCGCCGCATCTGCAGACGAAGGCGGCTCGGGTTGTTGGGCAAAAAGCACGGCAGCAGCCAGCACGGAGAATATCAGGACAAAAACCTGTTCAATTGATCGATTCATGTCGAAATCCGGATAGAGATGATCTGTGACAAATGGGATAATGGAAAATCACTTACGGCCGGTTCGTCGCGCTCCGGCTTGTCAAGTGATCCGGCTCATTTATTGACACCGTTCCACGCTCGTGCACAATGGGGGATCTTACACCCGATAAGTTTTCAACTGGTGCGAAATTGTCGACGATGCCGGCACTGCGGTGTATTCAAAATAAAGCAAAGCTCCGATAAAGATAAAATGGCCCTGAATCGGACCCAAAAGAAATGGAGAATAAATTGAAGTGCTTGATATTCCTATGCCGTTCCGCAAAGCTCCTGCTCGCGATCCTCTTCTCGGTTCCCCTCCTGCTCGCAGGCTCCCAGGACGAATCGGGCGCGCCTAACGACAAAAGTCCCGCCAAACAAGGTTCGGAATCGGCTGCTCCGGTTCATCCGCGGAAGGCTCCTCCAACGCGGACAAAAACCTCCGGCGCCAAGGAACAAGATAAGGCCGCGGCAACTCCGAAAAAAACCAAATATCCGGCGGGTGAGGATCCGGAGTTTGCAAAGCAGTGCGGGTGGCCGGTGAAGTGCCCGGAGCCGTTGCCCGGATCGATCCTTCCCAAAAAGCGGATCGTCGCCTATTATGGCAACCCGTTTTCGAAGAAGATGGGAGTGTTGGGAGAGTACCCGAAGGAGGAAATGCTGCGCCGTCTCAGAGGCGAAGTCGAAAAATGGGAGAAAGCCGATCCCTCTCACCCGGTACAACCAGCGCTGCACCTCATAGCAGTGGTGGCTCAGGGGCAGGCCGGGCCGGCGGGGAAGTACAGGCTGGTGATGCCGGACAAAACTATTAACGAAGTATACGGCTGGGCCCATGAAGCGAATGCAATTATGTTCATCGACATTCAGACCGGGCACGACGATATCCGCACTCTTCTTCCCCGCTTTGAGTGGATCCTGAAAAATCCGGACGTGCATCTGGCCTTGGACCCGGAATTCAATCTGGACAAGAGCGGAAAAGTCCCCGGGAGCAAAATCGGCACTTACGATGCCAGCGACATCAATTACGCGTCCGATTTCCTCCGGAGCATTGTGAAAAAGTACAATCTCCCTCCAAAAGTTTTCATCGTGCACCGGTTCACGCGTTACATGGTGACAAACGCAAAGCAAATCGCGCTGCATCCGGAGGTGCAGGTTGTCATGAACATGGATGGCTGGGGTTCGCCGTGGTTGAAGAGGGATTCGTATCAGGCTTACATCGTCAAAGAGCCGGTCCAGTATACCGGCTTCAAGCTTTTTTACCACAACGATACGAAAAAGGGAGATCCGCTCCT
>JBEKKY010000375.1:0-3934 GCA_050010475.1 Acidobacteriota bacterium
TCCTGGAGATGGGCGCCAAGTTTCGAGAGCTTGGCGGTTTCAGCCTCGTCCCGGATTGTGATGAACGCCTCAAAAGCTGCTTTGGCGTTGAACCAGTCATCTTCGTAGACCTCATAAGGACCAATCGTGGGCTCGATATTCGAATCGAGCGCCATCCATGCCAGGTCGCTTGCGTAATAATCGTTACTCAAAAATGCATCCGCGCGTTTTGCCAGATAATTCTTCAGGCTTGGCTGCGTGGTAAGAGATGCTGCATTGCGAAGGAGCGTAGCTGCGAGTTCCAGTTCTCCCTGGTACTCGACGTTATACGGGACAACAATGAAACTCTCCCTCCGATCTGCCGCAGGATATCGGATCGTTGTGAAGAAACCCTGGGCGGCCGTTCTCTCCGCGACCGGGAGCGACTGTATCCAGGCATCTATCTGATTCTTTGAGGATCCTTCAGGATAAAAGTTCGCGCCGCCTGGTTTAGCCGGAGCGCCTGGAATAAAGGCTTCGTTGTGATCCAGCCTCGACCACGGTCCTTTGTTGATCAGAAAATAACGCAGACGTGCCTTGCCGAGAGGGGTTTGATCTCTCAGCAGATCGAGCAACATTGATGGATTCCCGGCCCAGACCTGGCGCAGAAAAATGGAGTCCATAATCCATCCGGCTTGGACCAGTTTGGCCAGCGCTTGCCGTTCGTGGGCAGGCAACTGCGAGATATCCGCAGAAATTTCTACAGGCGCAAACCGCGCCGTCATCGTTTCCAGTCCCATCAAATCAGGCATCGAATCCTCCCGAGGATGTAGTGGGAGCGCAAAGATTCCAACAGCTGCGAAGAAGGTCAGTAGTTTTTTCATAGTAGTAGAATAATACAATGAATCCGCGATCCTCCGTGAAATCCGCACGTCTTGTTTTTTCCCTCCGATGTTGAAATGCCCTTTTGCATTTTCTATTATGTGCATTCCATAAAATTCAGGGGAGATGGTGTCCTTGCAAACAATATCGGAATCGGATCCAAGCCAGCCCGCGGCCGAAAAGGCCAAGCTCCGCCAAACTGCGGAATCCATGGCCGCTCGCCAGCGGGACATTTCAATTTCCGAATTCTTCAGCAAAAATCGCCATCTCTTGGGATTTGACAATCCCCAAAAAGCCCTTTTAACGGCAGTCAAAGAGGCGGTCGACAATTCTCTTGATGCCTGTGAAGACGCCGGGATTCTGCCTTTGCTGAAGGTCGACATTCAGCAGTTGGCCGAAGACCGTTTTCGAATATCCGTTGAAGACAACGGGCCGGGGATTGTCAAAGTGCAGATCCCAAAAATTTTCGGGAAGCTGCTCTACGGGTCGAAGTTTCACACCCTCAAGCAGGCTCGCGGCCAACAAGGAATCGGCATTTCCGCTGCTGGAATGTATGGACTGCTGACAACGGGCAAGTCTATCGTCGTCACATCGCGCACCGGCCGCGAAAAGCCCGCCCATTATTATGAGATTCAAATCGACACGCGCAAGAATGCACCGCAGATTATCATTGACAAGGCAGTGGAGTGGGAACCACCGCATGGGACAAAGGTCGAAATTGAGTTGATTGGAACCTACAAGAAAGGGCGGCACTCTGTAGACGATTACATCCGCCAGACTGCCATTGCCAATCCCCACTGCGAAATCTTCTACACTGTCCCTGAGACCGGCGGGACTGTGCATCTGCAGCGCGGCTCGGATTCCCTTCCGCCTGAGCCGCGCGAAATCAAACCGCACCCCTATGGTGTCGAACTGGGCGTACTGATTCGGATGATGAAAGAAACACCCGCTCGGCAGCTCAGCGCGGCGCTCCAAAGAGATTTTTCCCGCATAAGCGGACGCGTGGCGATGGAGATTTGCAAAGCGGCTTCCCTAAGTCCCAATGCGAATCCCCATTCGATTGCGGTTCATGAGGCTGAGCGGCTCTTTAAGGCAATCAACGGCGTAAAGATCATGAATCCGGCTACCAACTGCCTCTCTCCGATCGGTGAAGAACAGATCCTTTCGGGGCTTCGCAAGGAAATCGACGCCGATTTCTATACGGCTATCACGAGGGCGCCGGCGGTGTACCGGGGGAATCCGTTCCAAGTAGAGGTTGCGCTCGCCTACGGCGGCAGCCTGAAGGGCGAGGATCTGGTGGATCTTCTGCGCTTTGCCAATCGAGTCCCTCTCCAATACCAACAGTCCGGATGCGCAATTTCAAAAGCCGTTCTCGGAATAGACTGGCGCAGCTATGGGCTTTCTCAATCGAAAGGCGCGCTTCCCATCGGCCCCGTGGTGCTGTTTGTTCATATAGCTTCGGTATGGGTTCCCTTTACATCCGAAAGCAAAGAGGCAGTCGCCGGATACCCGGAAATCATGCGCGAACTGCGTCTGGCCCTGCAGGAGTGCGGACGCAAACTGGCAACTCACATCCGCGCGCACAGGCGCGCAGTGGATGAGGAAAAGAAAAAGTCGTATATTGAAAAATATATCCCACACATCGGAATCGCTCTTCGTGAAATCCTGGGGCTAAGCGAAAAGGCCGAAAAGGACCTGGTGATTACGCTGAAGGATGTTCTCGAGCGGAGCCGATCCAGAGAGCGGATTGAGGAATGACCAACTGCAGGACAGTGGCGTTCACTTCACCGTGAAGGAAAGCGTTGGCGTATGTCTAAAAAATCCAGTTCCGCTATCGAAACGGACCAGGAAAAACCCAATAAATCTGTTTTGACCGCGATCCGGACATCCGCTCAGGATATCCATCGCAAGATCATGGCACGGAAGAAACCCACCATGAAACTGCCGGTTCGATCCCTGTCGAACGTTCGGTATCAGCCGCAGCGAGGCTTTTTTGAGATGACCGGCCAGAAGAAAGAGCGCACCCTGACGGTCAACACGGTAAAGACTTTCGCTCAGACGCTGAGAATGGTCGCCCTCTCCAAAGAGCTTATTGAGAATGATGATATCGCAACCAAGAGGGAAGCCTACTACGTCTCCAAAAACTGGGAGGATGCCCGATTCACCGAACAGCCGGAATCCGATACGGTCATGGACGATGTCGAAGCCTATTTCGGCGTTAACCGCGAGCAGTTAGGTTTTATTCCCGAAGAAAAGGGCGGGGATGTGGCCGGACGCCTGTTTGTGATTGATCACGACCGCGACACGGGAAAAGTGCTTCGTATCGATTGCACCAAGTTTGGCTCGGGCGCCTACAGCATTCCAATCTCCGTGGAGCAGCTCCAGTTCGAAACTAATGCAGACTTTATTCTTGTTATCGAAACCGCAGGAATGTTTCAGCGGCTGGTAAAGCACAACTATTGGAAAAAAGCCAACTGCATCTTGATCAGCATGGGAGGGGTCCCCACGCGCGCGTGCCGCCGCTTTATACGCCGGCTCGCGGATTTCAAAAAGATTCCCGTCTACGTTTTTGTCGACGGAGATCCGTACGGAATCACCAACATCTACCGGACTCTGAAAGTGGGATCCGGCAACGCCGCACATCTGAACGAATTCTTTTGCGTGCCCCAGGCAAGATTTCTGGGCATCACACCTAAAGACATCGTCGATTATAAATTGCCGACCCATCCTCTGAAAGATGTGGATATCAAGCGGGCGCGCGATGCGATAAAAAACGATCCCTTCATCCGGCATTATCGCGATTGGGTCGATGCAATCGAATATCTGCTCAAGATGGGCGTCCGCGCGGAGCAGCAGGCGCTGGCGAAACACGGCTTGAATTACGTGATCGATACCTATCTGCCGGAAAAGCTCGCTCATCCCGAGCGTTTTCTGCCATAAAAACGCCACGGATTCCACGGCGCGGCCGGGGGCCGCAACCAAACAAAAGCGTAGAACCTCTATTATTGAACATGTGGGGACGGCTCTCCAGAGCCGTCCCGCCCAAGGGATTGTAAGACTGAAAACCCGGACGGGTCAGGAGACCCGTCCGCAC
>JBEKKY010000376.1:0-3923 GCA_050010475.1 Acidobacteriota bacterium
GGGCGGCAGAGGATCGTCCGGTTTTGCGAACCAGACATAAAGTGTCGGCAACAAAAACACGCTCAATATCAGATCGGAGATCAGTCCGCCGACGATGACAATGGCGAACGGGCGCTGTGAATCGGAGCCGATCCCGTGGGACAGCGCTGCCGGCAATAATCCGAGTGTCGCCACCAGCATGGTCATCATGACGGGACGAAACCTGCGGACAGATCCTTCAATCGTGGAATCGATGATGCTCTTCCCCCGTGCACGGAGCTGGTTGATATACTCGATCATGATCACGCCGGTCTGGACCGAGACGCCGAACAAGGCCAGGAAACCGACTCCGGAAGACACACTGAAATTCGTGCGGCTGACCAGCAGTGCCAGCAATCCGCCGATGGGCGCAACAACCAGAGTCAAAAGAACCAACAGCGTCCATTTGAATGACCGGAACATTGAATAGAGGATGAAGAAGATCAAAAGAACGGTCAGCGGCACGATCACGAATAATCGGGCCTGAGCGCGTTTCTGGCTTTCGTATTCCCCTTCCCAATCGATGCGGTATCCGCGCGGCAGTTGAACCCGCGCATTCACCTTTGCCATCGCTTCCTCGACCGCCCCGCCCAGATCGCGACCACGGACGCTGTATTTGATGGCGACGTAGCGCTGGTTCCCCTCGCGGTAAATCACCGAGGCTCCGTCCCGCTCTTCGACATTGCAAAGCTGCGCCAGCGCAACCCGTTCCCCCGTCGGGGACAGCAACCGAATGTTTTCGATCGCCTCCTTTGTGTCTCTGTATTGCGGCAGATAGCGTACAACCAGATCATAGCGTGCTTCATCCTGCAGCACCTGGGTGAGGGCATTGCCGCCCACAGCGGTCTGAATCGCGTCCTGAACGTCCGATACATTGATCTGATAGCGGGCGGCTGCACCCCGATCGACTGTCAGGTTCAGGTTCGGCTGGCCCAGGACAGGAAGGACTCCGAGATCCTCGATCCCGCTGACCCCGCGCATCACCTTCACGATCTCTTCAGCTTTGCTTTCCAGAAGCGCCAGGTCATCCCCGTAGATTTTGGTGGCAAGTTCTCCTTTTAGGCCGCTGACCGCCTCTTCCATGTTGTCTGCAATAGGCTGGGAAAAGCCCCATAGGACGCCGGGTATCTTCTCGAGTTCGCGGTCCAGGGCAGCAATCAATTCCTCTTTATCCTGGTGAAAGGCCGGGCGCCACTGCTCCTTGGGTTTCAGGCCGACATAATATTCGGTATTGAAATAACCTGTCGGATCGGTTCCGTCATCAGGCCTCCCGGTTTGGCTGGTGACTTCGGTTACCTCGGGGAAAGAGCAAAGCAGGACTCGAACCTGGTTCGTCAGGCGGATGCTTTCACTGGGCCCGGTGCTTGGAGCAAGAGTCCCCCGCACCCAGAGCGAACCTTCGTCCAAATGAGGAAGGAATTCGGATCCTATTGCGTCGCCCAATATCAGAAAGGCACTCACGCAAATGGCAATCAGCGTGACACCCGTGACGACCCAACGATGCCGTATAGACCAGGCAAGCGACTTGCCGTAGAGCTTCGTAACCCAGACAAGCGTCGGATTGTGCCATTCGGATGCTTCCTTCCGGAACAAAAAACTCGAAACGGCCGGGGCGACCGTAATCGAGAACAACACAGCGCCCAGCAGAGCGAATCCGACAGTCCAGGCCATCGGCCGGAAGAGCCGCCCCTCAACCCGCTGCAGGGTAAAAATGGGCAGATAGGCGGTGATGATTATGGCGATGGAATAAAACACCGGGCGTTGAACCTCGTGCGCCGCTGCCCGAATTCTTTCCATGACCGGCTTGGTGACATTGTCCTGGTGGCCGATATGCCGCACGATGTTCTCGACCATCACGACCGCCCCTTCCACGACCATTCCGAAATCCAGGGCACCCAAAGAGAGCAGGTTCGCGGGAATGCCTTTCAGTTTCAGACAGGCTGCGGCGAAGAGGAGCGAGAAAGGGATGGTCAATGCAACAATGATCGCACCGCGGATATTGCCGAGGAACAAAAAGAGGACGATCACGACGAGGATGATTCCTTCGCTGAGGTTATGCAAAACCGTTCTGGTCGTGTGGTGCACGAGATCGCTGCGGTCGATGAACGGGACAATCTTCACGCCGGGCGGCAAAATGCGTTCATTCAGTTCCTTCACTTTCGCGTGAAGGCCCACGAGAGCGGCTTCAGCATCGGCCCCCTTTCGCATCGGCACCCATGCGGAAACAACATCCGGATTGTCGATGACCTTCCCATCTTCGCGCCGGATTGCCCGTGCAAACTGCCCAAGCCTGATTTTCGGCCCTTGAGAAACAGTTGCAATGTCCTTGACTCGAAGCGGTGTGCCCGCTTTGGTCAGCAGGACTGTGTTTTCGATATCGTGCACATTCCGGACCAGGCCCACTTCCCGCACGTTGATCTGCTGAGCCCCGGCTTCAATGAAGCTGCCGCCGGCATTTACATTATTGCTGGCAATCTGTTGTTCCACCTGGGCAAGACTGAGTCCATACGCAATCAGCTTGTTGGGGTCGACCCGCACCTGGTATTCGCGCGTCGGCCCGCCGAAGCTGGCGACGTCGACGATATCGGGAACCGACTTCAAGTGCTTTTCAACGACCCAGTCCTCGATTGACTTCAATTCCATGACGTCGTAGGCAGGATTCGTGCTTTGCAGAGTGAAGAAATAAATTTGGCCGACGGGGCTCCAGTCCGTCCCCATCTGTGGAGTAACTCCGGGCGGCAGGGTTACCAGGGACATCCGTTCGTGAACTCTTTCGCGATTCCAGGAATTTTCCTCTTCATCGTCAAAGATCAGTTTCAGGTCCGACAATCCGAAGAGCGACAATGACCGCAGATGCGTCACGTGTGGTATGCCGTTCATCTCAGTTTCGAGCGGAATCGTGATCTGCTGTTCGATCTGCTCGGCAGAAATTCCGGGCCACTGCGTGATGATCTCGACATAATTGTTTGCAACATCGGGGTATGCTTCGACCGGAAGCTGGTGAAACGAGATTGCTCCCACGACGAAGAGCAGCAGCGCCACCGCGAGGAAGAGAAAGCGGTAATTGAGTGCGGCGTCGACCAGCTTTCGAATCATCTCTGCTCAACCGTATTCTGCAGCACGAGTGCATTCGAAACCACAAGCGCGCCCGGCTGAACGCCCCTGGCGATCTCCTGCATGTCGCCCGGCAGCATGGTTCCGGCCACAACCTCCAAACGCTGAAACCTCCCGTTGTCTTTGGGCGCGTAGACCCAATCCCGGTCATGGAGGTGCAGGATCGCGGACGAGGGGACTACGGCGTGCTTTTCTGACTGCCGGCCATGAAAAGTCGCAGTGACGAACATCCCCAAGCGCATATACCCCGGATTTTCCACTTCGAGCCGGACCTTAGCCGTATGAAGATTGGGATCGAGGATCGCGCCTATCTGATTGATCCATCCTCTCAAAACTCTGCCGGGATAGGCGCTCAGCCGGATATCCGCATGCTCTCCTTCGTGGACTTGCTGCAAATCGTTCTCGTAGACGTCGCAAATAATCCAGACTCTGGAAAGGTTGGAGATGGTCAGAGGATTGGGCGATCCGAATGCCTGCACCGACGATGCGTTCGTAATCTGCTGGTCCGTAATCACGCCATCAACCGGCGCGTAAATCTTCACGATCCCGGTCGGGTGGTCGGGATCAGAGCCGAGAAGGCGGAGATGCTCCTCCGCGGTTCGGACATCGACTTTCGCGTTGTCCTCCGCGTTTTGGGCGATCTCGAGAGCACTTTTCGGAATCGCGCCATGATCGAAGAGGAGTTGGGCGCGATCCAACTGGGTTTTCGCCAGCTGCTCATTTTTGACATTCTTTTGATAATCGGAGAAAGCGCCGGAAATATCCGAGCTTCTGACGCTGAATAGAAGCTG
>JBEKKY010000377.1:0-3903 GCA_050010475.1 Acidobacteriota bacterium
TGTCAGTAGGACTCACAAAGGGAGCCATTCCCAGGATAATAGAAGGGGACCGGTTTTGAGGATATATCTGCGGGGAGGCGGTACAAAAACTCTATAGTAGACTCTATATATAGAGCCGGGGCGGTCACCGGCTTTCAATTCTGTTGCCCGGAGGCTAAGAATCGAGGCTTCGATTCCAGTCCGGGAGCCTACAATGACCGCTGAGCCTCGCTATTGCCAATACTGCGGCACGAAATTCTCACCCTCGATCTTTCACCCTAATCAACGCATCTGTTCAAAACCGGATTGCCGGCGACGCTGGCGGAAGGATTATCACCGTAGGAAATATCATGCCGACGCCGAGTATCGCTTGGTATGCCTCGACAGCAATCAGAAGTGGCGAGCGCAAAATGGCGACTACCAGCGCCGTTACCGGCAGGATCACCCGGCCTATGTTGACAAAAATCGCACGGACCAAAAGCGGCGCGACCATAGGCGCCGAGTGCAGGATCTTGTAAAGAACAACTTGGCTCTTGACCTAAAGTCCATAAATGGAGGCGTTTGGCTCGTTGGGCCTGAACTTGGCGATCTTGTAAAGAACAACTTAGCTATTTCAGAACTTATGATTTTTCAGTCTTTTGACGGCTCCAGAGGGAGCCCGGCGTGATCTTGTAAAGAACATCCATCTGTTCCTGCAGCCCCGGCGCGGGCTATACCAGGCCATCGAAGGAGGGAATCCGGCGATGGTCATGAATCCAGATCAAATCAGCACTATTTACCGGCTGCAGCATGAGGAAAAATGGTCGGTGCGCAGGATTGCACGCGAGCTTCACGTCTCCCGTAAGTCGATCAAGAAGTACCTGCTTTCTCCCACCGGCATCCCTACAGTCCGAAAACCCCGCAAGACCAAACTTGAAGACTTCAAGCCTTTGATTCGCGAGTTTGTCGAGAGAGACCCGAAGGCCAGTGCCGTCGTGATAGCCGAGCGTCTCCGCCCCCTGGGATTTACGGGCGAGGTCACGATTCTGCGCCGCTATCTAAAAACGCTACGTGAGATTGCCCGTGTGCCTCGCGCATTCATCCGCGTCGAATCCAGTCCCGGCGACCGCTTCGAGGTCGATTGGGGCCACTTCGGTGTGCTTGATTATCAAGGGGACAAGCGCAAGCTGTACGCCTTCTGCCTGGTCGAATGTTACAGCCGCAGGCTCTATGTCGAGTTTACTCACAGCCAATCGTTTGAGACCTTCATGCGCTGTCATATCCATGCGTTTCGTTTCATGGGAGGACTGGCGCGGGAATGTCTTTACGATAATCTATGGACAGCCGTAACGAAGCATGACGGCCGAATCATCCAGTTCAATCCTCGGTTCCTGGTCTTTGCGCGGGTGTTTGGCTTTTATCCGCGTGCCTGCAATCCTGCTGCCGGCTGGGAAAAGGGCAAGGTCGAGCGTGGCGGTATCGGCTATTTGCGGCAGAGCTTCTGGCCTCTACGCACGTTTGTGGACCTTGCCGATGTAAACCGTCAGGTGCGGCAGTGGCTCGATGAGATCGCTAACAAGCGGGTTCATTCCGAAACGCGCGAGCGGCCTGACGACCGTTTTCGGCCTGATGCGTTGAAGCCATTACCGCCCCTCGATCCCGATTATCGGGACACTGTCCTGGCCCGCGTTCATAAAGACATCCGGCTGCAATTTGACGGAAACCGCTATTGTGTTCCACCTCGATATGTCGGCCGCATGCTCATCATCAAAGCGGATTCCGGTTCAGTTACCATCTACGACGAGGAACGCGAGGTCGTGCGGTACCTCCGGTCATGGAGGCGCGGACAGACGTTTGGCGCCGAACGTTTCGAGAAGGAAATGCTCGAACAGCGGCCCGGAGCAGAACGTACGCGTGGCCAGCAACGCCTGATTGCCTTCGTGGGTCCGATCGCCGAGTCCTACCTGAAGCGTTTGGCAGATACCGATCGTTCGATGACGCACCAGATCCGGGCCTTGCTCGCGCTTGTGCGCGAATACAATCCTGATGCGGTCTGTTCAGCCCTCACTAAAGCACAGGCCGCCGGCGCTTTTGGCGCCGATTATGTCGCCAATATCCTTATTCAAGAGCATAGTCCGCGGGAACAGCAGCCGCCTTTACGCCTGAAGGATCCATGTCTGAACGAACTGGCGACCGACCCGCTGTCCCTGCTCGAATATGACGCTCTTATTCTTCCGAAACGGAGCCAACCATGACCGAACTTGTCCATAAGCTCGAACAACTGCAGCTTACCAGCATCAGTCAGGAACTGGATCATGTTCTGGCCGATGCCGCGTCCAGGAATCTCAGTCATGCAGAAACGATCGAATGGCTGACAGACATTGAACTGGAGGGGAGGAAAAAGCGTTCCATTGAACGACGGTTTCGCCTCTCGAAGCTTCAAGCCAAAATGGGAATCGAATCTTTCGACTTCAACCATCACAAATCCCGCACGCAGATCAAGAACAAGATCCTGCGCCTGCTGGACCTGGACTTTCTCAATCAGGGTACCAATGTCGTTATCATTGGGAATCCCGGGACGGGAAAGACTTACCTGGCAAAAATCATCGGCTGGAAAGCCTGCCAGGCTAACTGCCGGATCCTGTTTACCACTGCCATGAATATGGTCAACCAGCTCGTCGCTTCCCAGGTCGACCATTCGCTGGTCCGTAAACTGAAGACCTATACCGATCCGACGGCGCTTGTCGTGGACGAACTTGGCTATCTCTCGCTGGATCAGCAGACCTCAAACCTCTTCTACCAAGTAATCTCAACACGCCATGCTGAGCGGCGCAGCACCGTGATTACGACCAACTCACCGTTCTCTGAGTGGGGCAACGTTCTGTTTAACACGACCATTGCTACGGCAATCGCCGATCGTCTCGTGGAGAACTCTGAGATTTTTCTGCTTGGCGGCCCCAGCATTCGCAAGCCTAAAAAGGAATCGGCCGAGGAATAGCTGGCAGCCACGATCAGGCGCCGCTCCGTGATGATAACCCCGAGCACCGGAGGAGTCCGGCGGGCTAACCCCACAACGGCGCTGCGGATGGGGCGGGATCTTCCCGGTTCCGCCCCCACGATTTTCTACGGACCAGCAATTATGTTCAACTTCAGCGCCAATAACCTCACGTTGCTATCGCGGACGGAATGCGCTTCCTGTTTCGTCTTCGTCATGAAAGACCATCACACGAAACGAGTCTACCGCCTGTATGACTTCTCAAAATCCCAGCAGATCGCGTCAGACCTGGTCTATTGCATCTCTGGAAAGGTCAACAGCGCCGACAAACTGTATCTGGTGATCGAGTCGGTCAAGACGGACACGAAGAACGGGAACCGCGCCCAGAATCCCAACACCCCAGACGGCGCAGGCGGATAGAAGAACAGTGTGTCGATAGTTGCAGATACTCTGGAAGGCAAATCTCACGTGAAATAATGCGACGAGCAAGGAACCACTATGTCTGCACGAAAAATGGCCCCCGACTAATCTCCTGTAAATGGCTCCCTTTTAAAAGCCTGCTAACATTTCCCTCGTCTGGCTCAGTGCTGGCATAATTTGGGAGGCCTCAATCGAATTCCAAAGGCTATTTGGTCAGGAATCTTTTAGACCGCCTTTTTTAATGCTAATACAGATTCCTCAGCGAGCTTTTGTTGTCGCTTTTTTAGCGCCTTGTTCGACGTCAGCAAAAATGGGATAGATTTAGGTAATAAGATAAGAGAGCTTTTGGAGTGGGATGTTGAGGGGGAATTGGCGAGGATAAGCTCAGCGTGGAGGAATTCGCGGGCATGCTGGCAAGTGAAAGGGGGAAATAGCATGAAGGAAAGTGTAACCATACAGTTAACCGCCGACGATCTGCAGCTCGTTATCAACGCGGTTGAGATCTTGAGCCCGGATGATCCGGATGCTCA
>JBEKKY010000378.1:0-3893 GCA_050010475.1 Acidobacteriota bacterium
TTTTGCGGATGGACTTGAGGAACTCAAGGATTCCCTCAAGTTGATCGGCGTGGCTCGCGCACAGCGGCTTGCTTGTGCTGACGTTGTTGGGTTTGACGATGACGAGTTTGTTGCCGATGGCCTGCGCAATCTCCTTTTCGAAGCTGCGCAAGGCGCGGAAGGTATTATCGGCGCGGTTATTGCCGGTCGTCAATGCCACACGCGCCCGGGGGATCGTGGCTACCGACGAGGCGGGAGATGGGACGCCAACCGGCGCGCGTGTGCTAGTCTGCGCGCATACCGCATCCGCCAAACGCAGTCCCTGCGCTAAACCCAAGCCGCCAAGTATTGAATTCTTGAGAAACCGACGACGGGAATCAAATAAGTGTGACGACATAAGCCTCCCTCCATTGTAGCTTCAGTAGTTTGCAGAGCAGATAGTCAGATTTCACTTCGCCTGTTCAGGCCTCCATTCTCGCGCCAGCCGTTGGCCTTCTTCTATTTGCTGGGATGTCATTTCCTTAACCATTGATTCAGGCGCCCAGTCTCCACTTGCTCGCCATTGTATCAGCGACCTTCTTCAGGCCCAAACCTTCGAGAGTCTTCCGGGTCGGCCATCCGGTGTCGACATCCCACCCCTCCAGTTTGTAGAAATTGGTTTTGAATAGCTCCACACCTGCATCATCCAGATACATGTCCACGAGAGTCTGCCAGCTCCATTTCCCATTCTCGTAGACAGGCACTCCGCCAGTCATTGTCGTGTAAGCGGCTCCGGGCATATACATGAACGGGGCAAACTTTTCCTGATTCCTGTGCCTCCCCTGCGCCACGCGAATCGCTCGCTCGAGGTTCCATATCTTCCTCCCGGTTTCCATCGTCTCGGCAAAAGAATCTTTTTTCCCGGTCACGGTTTGATAGTAGCGCATCTCCACATCGGGACTGGGACCCTTAAAATCAGTCGTTGATCTGCTGATCAATGAAGGCATCTGGGTCTCGCAGAATGCCATGGATTCATTCCAGAATCCGGCATAGTGCCGGGTCCATGCGATCTGCTTGGCTTTGTGATCGGAGTATATTCCGGTGGTTCTGGCCTCGTCGCCTTTCCACGAATAACTGAACATAAAGGGATCATCGGTGTAAGGAATAAGCTTGGAAGACATTATTTCCAAAAGCTGTTCGATCGTATAGGGCGGACCGCTTTTTGCGGAGCCGGAACCCAACGCCGAGAAGAATCCATGCCAGGTAGGATCGCCCGCTCCCAGCAGACTGCCGTAGGCCCACTCTACACAGGGCAATGTCCAGTGAAACAAGCTTCCCCAGGCGGGGAAGCGCAAGGCGCCGGACTTCATGTCTTCGTCCAATCTCCCCCACTTCTTCGCGGCCTCCAACGCCCCTTCAGCCAGAGCATCACCGATCCCTGCCCGTCTGGAAATTGCATCGCAAAGGGATTCCCGAAAGATCAATTCATCCCATTGGTCCATCGGCAGCGGGTCTGAATCAATTTTTTTGCCCGGGCCCAGGACTCCAAGATCGTAGAGATATTTTATGTACCATCCCAATCCAGGCTCGAGCGGCACCTGTTTCTTAAACAGCGCCGGCGCGCCGGGAATGTCCTCTCTGAAGATGCTCTCAAAGCGGGCTCCCCAGGCGCTGATCCCCCATCTCATTATTATGTCGGCGCCCTTCATTTGAATGTCCTGGCTCTTCCCATAGAACCAGAGCGTATCGGTGCACATGGATTCGCCGCCATAAAAGGAGTTTCTCTTCCGGTCGTTGTTCATACAAGGCATGCATGAGGCTGTGCCCGCGGGCGCGTTCATTATCCTGGGGAAATTTCGTGCATGCCAGAGTCTTGCATCCACAACGCCTTTGGGATCCGCTGCCTTTACACTCCCGGTGCCCGTAACGCTGATTGCCTTCAGGTTCTTTGCCCCGAAGACGCCCCCATAGCCGCCGGTACGGCCGCTGACCCCGCTGCCGTGGATCAGAGCGGCAATCCGCGCCCGCGCTTCTCCCACGGGGCCGATGCAGACTATCTGCGGCCTTGCTGTGGTGTATTCATCTCCGATCTGCTGCCATTCATCGCCGAATCGGGTTTTTCCTCCCACCATTGATGTAATTCTGTTTTGCGTTTCATAAGTATTGAGACCCCACAAAGCTTTGCCATCCTCGATGGTGACCTTGTCATTGATGATATTGATCCAGACAGGATTATCCGCCTTGCCTTCAAGAACAATCCCATCCCACCCGGCAAGCTTCAAGGTCGTCGCAAACCTGCCTCCAAAATTGGTCCTGTAGAATGAATTCGTAGGGAATACCTCCGGGGATATGCCGGATACGCTGGTCCTTCCAGCAGCGGGAACACCTGTTGCTGCCAGCGGGCCGGTCATCAATGTGAGAACATTCCTCGGGTCATACGCATCCTGCAAATCCCATTTTCCAGGCGAGACCGCAAGGTCCCAGAACAGCGCAGCACCAATCCCAAAGCCTCCGCCAAATTCTTCGTATTCGGCGGTGTCGATTGTGCTGATGGCTTTGGTCGTGAGATTAATTCTCAGTATCTTGCCAGTAAATCCGTTCGCCATTTGCACTCCTCCTTCGGCAATGCTTCCCCGATCATATCACCGGCGCCGCCACTTCAGTTCTTCGAACCAGTTGACCACGACGTCGATCTTGGGCTGTGGCCTCCCTCTGTGGATGGAGTGGTCGCGGGCGGCTTCATCATCCGGAACCGCTTCCCGTCGGGGCTGATGTCCCCAAAAGTCGCATCAATCAGGCCAGTGGCGCCCAAATATGTTCCTCGAAAAAGTATCTTAGGTTTTCCGGGTTTGAAAGGGAGCGTCTCCTTCAGTTCCCACTAATCGCCGCTGAGTTTGCTCGGCCAAGGCGAATTCATGTGATACACGGCCGAAGGAGCGACCGCTTCTACCCGACGAATTTTCCCGTTTTCAATCAGGAACACTTCCGTAACAAGGATGCTGGAGGGCCGGTTGAAGCCCGGAAATTCGTAGGGGCGGCCATCCGAAAGATTCCCTTTGTTTACAGTGCCCTGGTCAAAAACGGCGTGGGCCCAAACAACACCGCGCTCCCGGTCCACCAGAGGAAAGCGGCGGCCATGAATGTTCTGGACTACAAAATAGATTCCCAGCTTAAATTGCGACAGGCAATCCATTGAAAAGAGATTGATGGCATTCTGGGGCTGATTGGCGGGTTTCGGAACATTCGTCGTCGGAGATCCATTTTCAATACGGTTGCAGTCGTTAGTGAAAGGATAGGTTCCCGTGCCATTGACGCCCTTCCCGTCATTTTTCTGCAGCCCCGAAAAGTATGCGTCCGCAACTGCGATCAGCTCCTGGCGTGACATCTGCTGCGCGGGAGGAATTGATTTGAACCAGATATCCTCGGACTTGTACTTATCCATATCCGCAATGTTGTTGGGGCCACCCCCGCCCGGTCTGAAGTAAACACTTTCAATCTCCGTGATGCGACCGAGTTCTATCCGCAGCCGGACGCTCATTAGCAGAGGCGCGCCCGCTTCCCGCATGGTACCCATAAAAGCTACCTGCCCGAATTCCGGGTCGGCAAAGAGATGGGTATAGTTGCCACGCCTTTCGACGGTCTTCCAGAAGCCGTCTCCGAGTTCCATGCGCTGCGCGTTCTCGGTGTACATCACGTCCTTTGAGAGCGGCAGTCCCTTGGGGTTGCGGGCGACAAGTGCAGCCAGGTATTGATTCATGACGTTTTCCAGGCAGGCACGGTCGCAGTTGAGTGGGATCGGGCCCGTCGAAGCTTTGCCGTTGGGAACCGAACCACCGATTAAAATTGCGGCGGCCACAAGAACGATGGCACTGATAGCAACGTAATGGCGCATGGCTTTTGTCTCCTGTTATTGAATTGGCGTGATTCTACATCCA
>JBEKKY010000379.1:0-3870 GCA_050010475.1 Acidobacteriota bacterium
GAGCTATTCCGATATGCGACCACGGCCTCGACCCCTTCTCGTTGGAGATGACGCAAAAGCACGGAGATGCCGGGATCGCACCCCGCGATCAAAAGCCTTTTCCGAAATTGTTTTTCCTCGTTTTGGAAAAGCTGGACTCTGGCTTTTCCTGGGCGCTTTCCCCTTTCAACCAGAACTGCGTCGGCCGGCGGCAGGCTCCACGCAATCGGTGAAGGCAAGACTGCAACGAGTCTTTCATTCACTTCGCACAATTGCACCGGCAGCCCCGGCTGGGCCTCCTGTTCTGCCGGCAGGAGTTCCGCCATTTCCGTGCCCGCAGGCGCTTCGGGATCCTCTAAGCGAAACAAGTCCTCCACTTTGACTTCAAGAACCTGCGCCAGTTTGAGTGCGAGGAGAGTGTTGGGCACATAGGTCCCTGTTTCCATTGCGTAAATCGTCTGGCGGCTCACGCCTATTCTTTTCGCCATTTCGATAGCAGTAAGGCCACGCTTTGTTCTGAATTGGGCAAGGTAGTTCTGAACGGCCATTTTCCCCTCGTTTGATGAGCGATTTGTTCAAACCGTATTGCCTGCGATCTAAGTCATTTTATCACGACAAGAAGAAGTCCAGGTAGCTTTGCTTTCCAAACGCGCTTTATTGTCTTTATTGAGGCACTCGGTGAAGGATCGACTTCTGGAAAGTAATAGCAATTTACACTGTCCTCTTATCATGACATGATATTTTATTGTAATCTAAGGGCCTATCGCACGAAAAGGTCCTGCCATGAGGTGCGGCATGCTTTGGAAACGCGTTCTTGTGCCGGTCTTTTTGTCGACCTTTATTTCGGTCGGTTATTGCCCAGCCGCACAAAAAGGCGGGGAGATTCTGGTTTCCGCAGCAATTAGTCTTAAAGAGACTTTCGAGGAAGTCAGCTCAATATGTGAAAAACAGACCGGAATCCGGGTACGATTCAATTTTGGAGCTTCGGGTTTGCTTCAAAAGCAAATTGAAACTGGCGCCCCGGTCGACGTTTTTGCCAGCGCCGGCGAAAAGCAGATGGATGATCTACAGGCTAAGGGATTGATCATTTCAGAAACCAGGCGCAATTTCGCCGGCAATACTCTCGTGCTGATCGTGCCGGCGCAACCTAAAATTACTCTAAGATCATTTTCGGATCTGGCCCGCCCAGAAATCGGACGCGTGGCGATCGGCAACCCAAGGACGGTTCCGGCTGGCCAATATGCTGAAGAGGCGCTGAAAAATTTAAAGCTATGGGACGTAATTCAGCCCCGGCTGGTACTGGCCGAAAACGTGCGTCAGGTCTTGGATTATGTGACGCGCGGGGAAGTGGATGCCGGCATCGTGTATGCTTCCGATATGGCGGGAGCACATGGAGAGGCGGTGATTGCGGCAGATGCGCCGAAAGGATCCCATTCTCCGATTCAATATCCGATTGCGGTGGTCAAAGAAACCGGAAATCGGGCCGACGCCCAGCGCTTCATCAATCTCATAATCAGCAGCACTGGACAGGCTGTTTTAAAAAAATACGGTTTCGTCAGTTCACGCTAACACATGATTTGGTCTGCGCTCAAACTCTCACTATTGGTAGTCAGTATTGCCACGCTTGTAATCAGCGTAGCTGGAACTGCACTCGGCTATCTGTTTGCCAAGCACACGTTTCGGGGCAAAGACATTTTGGATGCCGTCTGCACTTTGCCGATGGTGCTGCCTCCAACGGTTACCGGGTATTACCTTATCCTTTTGCTGGGAAGGCGAGGTCTGATTGGAAAACCGCTCTTTCTTCTTACAGGGTGGTCGGTGGCCTTTACCTGGATTGCGGCTGTGATAGCAACAACGGCGGTCGCGCTGCCACTGATGATCAAGTCTGCCCGCGCCGCAATTGAAAGCATCGATGCCGATTACGAAATTGCGTCTCGCCTTATGGGGAAAAGTGAGATCGAGACATTTTTTCGCATCACCCTGCCGTTGGCCGGTCGAGGAATATTGGCTGGAATTGTCTTAAGCTTTGCGCGAGCGTTTGGGGAATTTGGCGCGACTCTGATGCTGGCGGGCAACATTCCCGGCAGGACGCAGACGATGCCACTGGCTATATATGAAGCCGTGGTCGCCGGTCAGGACACACAGGCAAAATGGCTGGCTCTCATCCTTACGGGTATATCTGTCACAGTGGTTTATCTGACGAACAGCCTGTCCCGCCCTAAGGAAAGACGCTGAAACATGTTGGATGCGTGGATAAGAAAACAGCTAAATTCCGGGGGCGGGCATGCCTTGACTATAGATGTGAGAGTGAGGGTAACCGGCGGGATTACAGTGCTGTTTGGATCTTCAGGCGCCGGAAAGACCAGCATACTTCGTGCCATCGCGGGGATCGTCACACCGGACGAAGGCAGAATTTCTTTGGGCGAAAAGGTCTATTTCGACTCGAGCGCCGGCATCAGCCTGCCGATGCAACAGCGAAAGCTGGGCTACGTGTTTCAAAGCCACATGCTCTTTCCCCATATGACCGCTGAACAGAATGTTCTGTACGGAACCAACTCGGATTCGCGGCATTTCGCTCGTGAACGGGTTCGAGCGCTTTTCGAAATGCTGGCGATCCAAAACACGGTCGCTCGCTATCCGCACGAGCTTTCCGGTGGTGAACAGCAACGTGTAGCACTGGCACGCGCACTTGCCACTGAACCGGTGCTGATGCTTCTGGATGAGCCTTTGTCCGCTGTTGACGTCGCCACGCGCTCCCGCCTGCTGGAAGAGATCTCCGCGATCCAGCAAAAATCCGGAATTCCTTTCCTTTATGTGACACATAATCCCAGCGAGGCTGTGCGGCTGGGCAACCATATGATCGTCATCGATGCAGGCAGGATCGTGCAGGAAGGAAGTCCGCTGGAAATTTTCAACGCTCCAAAGACGGCGCCTGCAGCCAGGGTCGTGGGCACCGAGAACGTCTTTGTGGGCAAGATCCTGCGTCATCAATCGGAGGACGGAACGACCGTGGTCGATACCGGCTCCTGCCTTCTTGAACTTCCTTATAATGGCATGCCCATCGGAAGCCAGGTGACGGTCGGGATACGTTCCGAAGACATCATCATTTCGCGTGAGCATCTTACACAAACCAGCGCCCGAAACGTGTTGGCGGGAAAAATCCGGAGCGTGATTACAGACGTGGATAAAGTGGAGATCGTGGCTAATTGTGGAATCGATTTTAAAGTGAGCGTTACGCGGGCCGCGGTTCGGCATCTTCATCTGGAAGTCGGCAGCGGCGTTTACCTGCTGATAAAGGCTAGAGCTTTGCATGTGCTTGCTTGATTCCTAATCCCGCTAATTGAGCAGAATCGCCTTCGAAAAATAGATCCCTTGGAAGCATCCGCCATGAGGATTCTCGACATAAATCATCGCAGTCTGGCAGCATGGAGAGCCCTGGTTGAATCACCAGGGAATATCTACGAAATCGTTATGGCGCCTTGCACCGATCCCAGACATTGATTTTAGTTGTATGTATTGTAAATAAAATAAATGTCCTGTATATCGGTCAATGGAGCCAGTCCCCAGTCGTCGATCGCAATGACGTCTGTTTTGGCGGGTTTGGCCAATATCCAGTCAAAGCTTCCGTCGGCATAGGCGATGTCCAGAAGAGGAAAGAACTTGGGCGCCGAGGCATAACGCACAGAGAAGTCCTTCCGGCGGGCTTTTTACAATTCATAGCGACTTTTCTTTTGATCACACTCCTGAATACGCCGAGAAACCACCGTCAATAGGAAGCACGATGCCGGTAACGAATCGCGACATCGGGGAGAGCAGCCACAGCGCTCCTCCCACCAAATCTTCCGGCGCGCCAAACCGGCCCATCGGCGTGTGGGCAAGGATTTGTTCTCC
>JBEKKY010000380.1:0-3870 GCA_050010475.1 Acidobacteriota bacterium
CATCTGCTGCGTTGGCGCTCCTCGACGATATACCCGTATCGCCTGCGTCGCGCCGCCTTGCATCTGCCCCTGCGGCGCTCGGAACGCGGCCTATTGTACTTTCACCACGGGCTGCTAGGGCTGTTGGGGCTGATTATAATGACATCAGCTTCAGGTTATTCAGATTGCAGTGCGTTTGGCGGCATTCTCCTCGCACTGGACATCAAGGCAACCAGGGCAGTCACCTTGGGCGACGAGTTAGCCTTAGCCTAACAAAAATCCTTCAGCTGAAGGGAATAAATAGGACAAAAACCATGGACATCACTATTCGACGAGCAGAACCAAGCGATTATGAAGCCATCGCCAAGATTTTAACCTATCCAAAAGTAATTTGGGGCACACTCCAGGTTCCCTTTCCTTCCGTCGAGCAATGGCGCAAGAAAATAGCTGAACCACCGGAGGGATTTTATAGTCTCGTCGCGTGCATTGACCTTGAAGTTGTCGGTCAAATTGGACTGCACACCTTTCCCAATCAACCGCGCCGTCACCATGTCGGCGCCATCGGGATGGTGGTGCGCGATGATTGGCAGGGTAAAGGGATCGGCACCCAATTGATGCAGGCCGTGGTTGATCTTGCTGACAAGTGGCTCAACCTCTCACGTCTTGAACTCGGCGTATATCCCGACAATGAACCTGCAATCAAACTGTACAAGAAATTTGGCTTTCAAGTCGAAGGGACGGAGATTGGCAGCGCCTTTCGGGACGGGCAATACGTGGATGCGTTGATGATGGCGCGCGTTCGCTTGCCGCAGAGATGAAGAACTGCGATTCAAGATCGGCCGGGTTATATCTCGAACGCCGTCCTGGACCGCGACCCCGGTTAATGGTGGGAAGCCGATTTAATGGAAAATTAGATGGCTAAATATGATGCATCTGGACAGGAATCTGTTCTTGTGGCAGTCCGCTACAAATTGCTATATTCATGAAGCCCTGCACAGTAACAGAATGCTTTAGACAGTGAAAAGCATCGAGGAGAAGCCATGTATCTCAAGAAAGACTCCGTGGTTTTTATTGGCATATTTGTGTTTCTGGCTCTGATTATGCCCGCAATGGCTGGAGATATATCCGGCACCTGGATTGCACGGACACCGAATTTCAACGTTACCATGGTTTTTAAAGTGGAGGGAACCACTTTAACGGGAACCGTGAGGACCCATCCATCGGATGAAGCCGAGATAAAGGACGGGAAGATCAATGGAAACAAAATTTCTTTCTATATAGAACGTATGAAACACCAAAAAATGGTCAAAGTCCGGTTTAAGGGGACCATTGTCGGAGAAGAAATAAATTTGACGCGTAATGAAAACGGCACTATAGGGGATATTATTGCCAAGAGAGAGCGTTCCAATTCGTCAAAATCCAATTCGTCAAACTCGATTTAATTATTGCTTTCTCAAATGCGCCTGAGACGCATAAAGGAGCTTTTCAACAGCCCAGAAGGGCTTTTCTAGCTGCAATATTATCGCAGCCACTCTGCACCGTTGTTCTTTTAGTGGCTATATAACGCGCCAGGAAAAGTGATACTTCCCCTGACTCCACCGAAGTCGTAAAAGGAGACAATCTATGCCGTCAAAATCAAGTGACACCAGAGAGAATCAAAAGAAGTTATACGATCAACGCATCCAAGAGCGCCGGGCCAATCTCGAAAAGAAAGGGATAACCCCCAAGGAAATTAATAAGGACAAGGTGTATGAACATTTAAAGGCCAAACGGCGAGCTATTATGAAGGCGATTGCTGCCATAGACGATAGCAACGCGCGCAATGAGCACCGTAAGGAAGCGGCCGCGAAACAGGCAGCCCCGGAGCCTGCCGCCCCCAAAGAGAAGAAACCCAAGAAGGAGAAGCCGGAGAAGGCCGAGAAGAATGCGCCCGCCAAGGCTAGCGATTAGGCAGCTGTTTTGCGTGGTAAGCCCTACCCGTAGATGTGAAATTCTCGACACTCCCGAGAAAAGTTGCGTTCTGGGAAACAATCCGCCGTAGATTCTTAATTTCCCACATCGCATTATCTTGGGAGCTTGCCAGTCTCCCGTATCCGACTCACTCGCGCAAGTGCTGCGAATTCAGCTGCCGTGTGGGACACGCTGGCCGACTATAATGACAACAAATTCAGATCTTCGTAATTGCAGTGCGTAAATTGCCTGTTGCGGAATCCTCCATGATCGGCAAAAGCATTTCCCATACCGGATCATCGAACAGCTCGGCGCCGGCGGCATTCATGCGGCATGAGGCCCACGGGATAAACTTTAACTTCGGCTGGCATCGCCGCAGAGCGGCAAGCTTCGAATTGCCCCGTTAACAAATAATAACATCGCTTTTTAGCCGTATATTACATAGTATTGATGAGGAAAGAACCTTTTCGGGCGAGTAGTTGTTGCTCTCCGCCGATAGACGCCTCCTATGCCAGAATTGCGCCGCGATCCGATCCAGAAACGTTGGGTCATCATCGCCTCCGAACGCAGCCGCAGGCCTGACGACTTTCCACGCGCCGAACCGTTGCGCACCGAAGGGTTCTGCCCCTTCTGCGAAGGGAACGAAAGCAAGACTCCCCCGGAGATCACCGCGATTCGCAACATCAGGACCAGCCGCGACCAGCCAGGTTGGGAAGTGCGTGTGGTTCCCAACAAGTTTCCTGCACTCCAAATCGAAGGAGCTCTCGATCGCAAGGGAGTCGGTATCTACAACCGAATGAATGGAGTCGGGGCGCATGAAGTGATCATCGAAACCCCGCAGCACGATATGAATCTCGCCGATGCGCCTGTGGATCATGTCAAGAAAGTACTATGGATGTGCCGGGAGCGGCTGAGGGACTTGCTGCGTGACCTGCGCTTCAAATACATCTTGATCTTTAAAAACTACGGAGCTGCCGCAGGGGCTGCACTGTCGCACCCCCACACTCAACTCATCGCGACCCCGGTCACGCCGCTGACTCTGGCAGAGGAGTTAACCTCTGCGAAAGAGCACTATTTGGACAAGGAGCGCTGCCTTTTTTGTGACCTGATCCAACAGGAGCTTGATTCGGGAGACCGGATTGTCATCGCCGGAAGTCAGTTCATCGCAATGACGCCTTTCGCCTCTCGCTTTCCTTTCGAGATCTTTATTGCTCCTCGCTATCACAATCACAGTTTTGCTGAAACAAGCGACGACATGCTCGACCAATTGGCTCTGGTTCTGAAGGAAGTCCTGCTCCGAATCAAAAAGTGTCTTATCGATCCACCCTATAACTTCGTCGTCCACACGATTCCCAATGTCAAAGCCAGACCCAGGCGTGCCACCTATTGGGAAACCCTTGAGCTGGATTTCCATTGGCACATTGAACTCATACCCCGTTTGACCCAGGTAGCCGGTTTTGAGTGGGGAACCGGCTTCTATATAAATCCCACAGTGCCGGAAGAAGCAGCGAAATACCTGCGAGAAGTAAAGCTATAACCTGCCTACGGACCGCAGTCGGATATTGACTCCATAGATTTCCGTTTTGAAATCGGGCGAAACCATTTTCCGAAAAGTAGTATAATAAGTTTATGAAATTAAGGGGCCTCCCGCACTTCCCGGGAAAGTGCCAACTTCGATGATTTTTCCCGTTGATGCTCCGAAGACAAACCCGGGATTGCACTGTAATGCTGCTACTTCTGCAAGAGGATTGGGGCCATGGAAATATCAAGTCCACAGAAGCCTCTCTTTGCGGCAGAATCGTTGGAGCGTCGAGTCGCTGAGCTGACGGTCCTCTACGAGGTAAGCCGCGCTCTGCAGAAGTTGTCCGACGAGGAAAAAGCGCTCTACACGATTCTCGTCGGGGTCACCCACGGAAGGGGCTTAGGCTTCAACCGGGCCTT
>JBEKKY010000381.1:0-3864 GCA_050010475.1 Acidobacteriota bacterium
ACTTGAACAAGCGTTTTTGTGCCGCGCCTTCGGCGCTCATCTTCAATGTTTACTTAATCCCGGCCTGACGGCCGGGCCTATTCACTATCGGTCCTTCGGACCTGGACGTCATGCGATCCCGCATCCCATCGTATAAGTCAACTCTCTTGTGCAACGCGACACTAGCACGAAAGAGAGAATGCAAATTGGGGTGATCTTTCGTGTGCTTCGTGTATTTCGTGGTTTAAACCACACCCAGGTCAATGCACGATCCAGAATGAAGGATACCTTCAATGGGATGATCATGATGACATACCAAATCTTCTCTTGAGGAGGGTTGATTCGCCGCTGAGGCCGCCGCTTTACGAATCCGAAAGAGCCAAGTCGAAAGAATGAAAAAACGCCACGGATTCCACGGATTATCACCGATTTGAAATCCGTGGAATCCGTGGCGTTTTTTCTGTGCCTTAGGTCCCGTAGGCCTCGATTGGAGGGCAAAGGCAAATCAGATTGCGATCCCCGTAAGCGCTGTCGATTCGCCCGACTGAAGGCCAGTATTTGTGCTCGCGGGTCCAGGTTGCCGGAAAGGCGGCCTCTTCGCGCGAATAGGGGTGCCGCCATTCCGCGGTCAGTAAAGCTTCGATCGTATGAGGAGCGTTCTTCAGCAAATTGTCGGCTGGATCGACTTTCCTCTGTTCTATAGCGGCGATCTCGCGCCGGATTGCAATCATGGCTTCGCAAAACCGGTCGAGCTCCTCGCGAGATTCGCTTTCGGTCGGCTCGATCATCATCGTGCCCGGGACGGGAAAGGAAATGGTTGGCGCATGAAATCCATAATCCATCAACCGTTTGGCAACATCTTCCACTTCAATCCCTGCACTCTTCTTTAATGCGCGCAGATCGAGGATGCACTCATGGGCGACAAAGCCCTGCGCACCCTTATACAGGACCGGATAATAGCGGTCCAGTTTCTTCGCCACATAATTGGCATTGAGGATCGCGTAGCAGGTGGCTTCTTTCAGCCCTTGCGAGCCCATCAGACGGATATAAGCCCAGGATATCGGCAAAATATCTGCGCTTCCCCACGGGGCGGATGAAACAGGTCCGATGCCTTCTGCGCCGCCTGTAGGGATGACGGGATGGCCCGGAAGGTAGTTGGCAAGGTGAGCGGCGACGGCGATTGGCCCGACACCGGGACCTCCGCCGCCATGGGGGATGCAAAAGGTCTTATGCAGATTCAGGTGGCAAACATCCGCCCCGATTTCCGACGGACGGCATACGCCGACCTGGGCATTCATATTTGCGCCGTCCATATAAACCTGACCGCCGGCGCCGTGGATGATTTCGCAGATCTCTCTGATGGATTCTTCAAAAACGCCGTGAGTCGAAGGATAGGTAACCATGAGCGCCGCCAGCGCATCCTTATGCTGCTCCGCTTTTTTCCTGAGGTCCGTCACGTCAATATTGCCGTCTTCATCGCAGTCCACAACGACAACTCTTAATCCGGCCATGACTGCGCTGGCCGGATTCGTGCCGTGGGCCGACTGAGGAATGAGACAAATATTCCGATTCCCTTCGCCGCGCTTTTCGTGATATTTCCGGATTACCAGGAGTCCCGAGTACTCCCCTTGCGAGCCTGCATTCGGTTGAAGTGAAACGGCAGGCAGTCCGGTGATTTCTGCGAGCCAGGACTCCAGCCGGTTGAACAGCAATCGATAGCCCTCCGCCTGATCGCGCGGCGCAAAGGGATGAACTCTGCTGAACTCCGGCCAGGTGATGGGAATCATTTCCACGGTGGCGTTCAGCTTCATCGTGCACGAGCCCAGAGGAATCATCGAAAAATTGAGCGCAAGATCCCTGCTTTCCAATCCGTGCATGTAGCGCAAGAACTCGGTTTCCGAACGATACCGATGAAACACGGGGTGCGTAAGAAACTGGCTTTTGCGCTCAAGCGATTCCGGAATCGAGGAAGAGGCATTGGCCAACAATTCCTCCGTCCGGAAAGGGAGCGAATCGCGTAATGCGAAAACGGCAAACAAGTCCGCCAGATCTTCGGCGGTTGTGGTCTCATTAAGACTTATCCCGACAGCCTTCGCGTTCAGGCGCCGCAAATTGATTCCACGCTCCCGGGCCCGATCCATCATTTGGTCCGATGACGTGGATCCGGTATCCACACGGAGCGTGTCGAAGAATGCATCGGGTCCTGCACTGAAGCCCAGCCGTTTCAAACCGTCCCGGAGCGCACACGTGAGGAAGTGAATCCGGTGCGCAATTCTGTTCAGCCCTTCCGGGCCGTGATACACGGCATACATGCTGGCGATGACCCCGAGCAGCACTTGAGCGGTGCAGATGTTGCTGGTGGCCTTATCGCGCCGGATGTGCTGTTCCCTGGTCTGGAGCGCCAGGCGGAGCGCCGGTTTCCCGCCGAAATCTTTGGACAGCCCGACAATGCGCCCCGGCATGTGTCTTTTGTAAATATCTCGGGTAGAGAAAAAAGCGGCGTGCGGCCCGCCGTATCCCAACGGAACGCCGAACCGCTGTGAGTTCCCCACCGCGATGTCCGCGCCAAACTCTCCGGGGGGACGAAGCAGCGCGAGCGAGAGAAGGTCCGCAGCGACAACTACAAGCGCTCCGGCTTCATGCGCGCGCTTCACAAATCCGGAATAGTCGTAGACGTCGCCTTCGCTCGCGGGGTATTGCAGCAGAGCGCCGAAGACGGATTGGGAAAAATCAAAGGTTTCATGATTCCCGACCAGCAGCTCGATTCCGCGCGCCGATGCCCGCGTCCGGACGACTTCGATCGTCTGCGGATGACACAACTCGGAAACGAAAAAAGTTTCGGCGCCATTCCTGCAGATGCCGTGGCTCATGCTCATCGCCTCAGCCGCAGCGGTCCCTTCATCCAGAAGCGATGAATTCGCTATCTCAAACCCGGTCAGGTCCGCGATCATCGTCTGGAAATTCAGCAGCGCCTCGAGCCGGCCTTGCGAGATCTCCGCTTGATACGGGGTGTAATGGGTATACCAGCCCGGGTTCTCCAATATGTTCCTTTGTATAACGGGCGGAGTAATGCAATCGTGGTACCCCATGCCGATGAACGACCGCAGGATCTTGTTTTTCGAAGCCAAATCCCGGAGCTGGTTCAATACCGAATACTCACTGCTCGCCTCGCCTATATCGAGAGGCCGTTGAAGCCGGATCGCGGATGGAACAGTTTTTTCGATCAGTTCGTCCATCCCGGCGAGATTTAATTCCTTTAGCATTTCTTCTGCATCTTCAGGCCGGGGACCGATATGCCGCCGGACAAAGGAATCGGTGCTCTCAAGCAGTTGCGCATCACTTTTTTTGGGTGACATGGTCCACCTATGCAAAAAGGTAATGCTTAGAGTTTAACTCTGTGAGTCGACAACTGAAAGGCTCGAAAAACGCCACGGATTCCACGGATTCCACAGATTAACATCCGTGGAATCCGTGGCGTTTTTGAAATGCCCAACTAGCCATGGATCCAGCGGAATACAGCGTCCTGTCTCTTTTCATCCGGATGCCTTCTGCAGCGCAATTCATCGAGATTGCGGGTCATGATCTGAAAGACGTCCTCCATCAGCCGGTGCTTTTCCCCTTTGGCGTAGGACGACAGATCGATCGGGCGGTCAATCTTAATCCGGATCGTCACGCCAGGATTCACCTGCAGTGTTTTGGGAACAATCACACGATAGCTGCCGTCAAGAGTAATGGGGACCAGCGGAACTGCAGTCCGCATCGCGAGAGAAAATGCGCCGCTGTGAAATCTCCCCAACTCTCCCGTCCGGCTCCTGGTCCCTTCCGGAAATGCGATTGCATTAATGCCATCGTGGATTGTTTTCGCAGCTTCCACGATGCTTCTGG
>JBEKKY010000382.1:0-6357 GCA_050010475.1 Acidobacteriota bacterium
ATGATTTTATTAACATTGGATATAGCCTTCAGGACACCTTTACCATCATAGCGTTTTTTGTCATCATCGCGCAGTTCGCAGGCTTCATTTTCTCCTGTGGAGGCGCCGGATGGCACGGATGCGCTTGCGACCGTTCCGTTTTCCAAGGTTGCAAAGGCTCGCAGGGTTGGATTGCCTCGTGAATCCAAAATTTCTAAGGCTCGAACTGAGGCTATTTTGTGACTCATGATTTCTCCTTCTCAATAGGGGCTGGTGCGGCCCAGCATACCGTTTGTAGATTCGGTTCTTATGCCAGAACCATGTTTTTGAGCAACTCCACTTTTGCAAGACTTTCCCGAATTCCTTCCGATTCCGACTGCGTTCTCGACAGCAGGGATTCTATTGTCAGGATCTGATCGCGCCCTCGGTCCATTGCGATGCCAGCCGGGAGAGGTTCTTTTCAGTCTCATAGGGAATGCGATTTAAAAAATGCCGGTCCGCCCAGGATCGGAACAACCTCATCGGAATTACAAACCAGAGCAGATCTGTGTTGAACATGAACAGATTGCTGATCGCAATATCCGGTATGGTCGGTTTATTCAGCTCGATGTCAAACGGCTCAATAGAGAAGTGTGTTTCCAAAGCCTGCTCGATATTCCCTGCAAGGCGATCGCGAAATCCCTGCACCGCTCTCGTCAGAGTTTCACGGGCTCTCTCAAGTGGCGCGAGGAACAGATCTCCGTCCCTGATGGAAATGTCCTCCATTTCGTGCCTCATCGATTTATCGAGCCAGCCCTCGAATGCGCGGCTCAGCTTCCAAAGATTCGATTGCATCCCGGACAACTTCGCCCTTAGTTCCTGAGTAAGCCGCTGTTCAACATCGGGTCTCAATTCTTCCATCCGTCTCATAATCCAGGGGCGAGTCCGGTTGGCACACTCGGTCGCCAGAGCCTGCAACTCCATCCGGATCGACTCATAGCTTGTCTTTTCATTCAGGATTTGCGCTTTAAGTTGAGATCTGTCGACCTCCACGCGCTGCGCTGCGGCCAAGGCCAGAGAAACATATTCCATCGTCCTATCCAATAAGGAATTGAATTTGAATTGGACGATGTCGGCACGGGTAGCATCTCGGTTCTCTACCAATGGTAACAATAGATCGCTGTCCAGTGTTGTCTTCAAGTGCTCATAATCCGGACGCGCGGAAAATGGAACAATGCGGAACTCAAAACCAAATTCCTTATGCAACTCCGTCCCGATGAATTCTGCGATTTCTTTTCTCTCGGTTTCTGTTACCAGATCTGCTTTCGTAAGCAGGATGACAACTTTCGGCGTGTAACCAAGCAGTGTACGGATGAGTGCGACGTCATGTTTGGAGAGAGGGGGATCGACGCTGACGGTCACCAGCGCCAGCCCCACTTTGGGCAACCAGTCCAAAGCCATCTCAGTATTATGCTCGAATACGCTTTCCAATCCGGGCGTGTCTACGAACTGAAGACAATGGTAAATCTTCAGCGAAGGCAACTCGACAGTAACGGAAGCAACCTTTTTGGTGTTCTTCGGATTTCCCGTCTCGGCGACGAACGATTCCACTGACTCGATTGGGACACTCTCCAATCTGCCGCCATAATACTGAATCAATGCCCGCTCGCGGGAACCGTAGCGGAGCCGCGTAATCACGGCGGTGACCGGAGTCACCCCGACCGGCAAAACGGACCTCTTGGCAAGAAGATTTAGCAGCGAGCTTTTTCCCGCTTTGAAATGACCGAAAACGCCGATGTCAATACTGTCCTGTGATTCGAGAATCGCTCCGCAGGCATCTAAATTAGGCTGGATTGCCGTGAGAGAGTACTTGTCCTGAATAACCTGGATGCGCTCCAGAATGTCGCTCAACGTGCCATTCGTCTCATCGACAGTCTTGATCTGGGCCATCACTTGTCCTGAAACTGAAAACCCCGTCTCAGGGATCCCCGGGCGGGGTTTTTAAAATCGATTTCTGCCCTACCCTGGCTTCTAATCGAATTTTGGGTAGGAGTTATCAGGCCGGCGGCCGGTTCTTGGCGAACTCCATCGCCATACTTTCATGATACCAATCGCCCCGAAGAGCAGACAAGCGCTTGTATCAATTCTTCACGATCAGCACGCTGCAATGGGCATGATCGCTAACACGATCCGCGGTATCCCCCAGCAATCGTCCCCATAATCCGGAGTGGTCGCTATGACCGATGATAATGAGGTCGCAATGGTCCTCGTCCGCAGCTGTAACGATCGTCTTGGCTGGATGCCCTGAACGAGATTCGCAGTCAATCGCAATTGCCAACTCTTTTGATACGGCCTCAACTTCCCCTTTCCGTTCTTTGAAATACTCCTGTGCCGCATCCGTTTGCTCTTCGGACTCCCCCGGGAGGTCCGAATAACGAGGAGGCGGCTCTCGAACCCAGAGCGCTTTGAGCTTGGCATCGTACTCTTTCGCCATGATCGCAGCTCTCTGCAGTGCCTTCTTTGAGCTGTTTGATCCATCATAACCGACGAGGATGTTTTTGAACATGAGGTCCTCACTTTTCGCTGGTTATCGGAACACTGTCGCTTTTGTTATTGATGGGTCGGCACAAAAGCGCTCAGAATGACAACAGTTACAAGTATCGTGTATTGCTTTTCATCAATAATTTTGTTTTGCAGGCCAAAAAGCGCGGAGATGGTGCCGAAGGTAAGACCTGTGGCCATCAACAAGGTCGTGTAATTTGCTTCTCGATTGGCCATGTAAAAAGCTTTGGTGGACGGCCAGACACCGACGAATTTTGAGGCCAGTTTCAGCACCAGTAGGACCACAATTACGCCAAGAGAAGCCCACAGGGCGGGAAGTGAAACATAGAGTCCGGCCTTGATGAAGTAAAAAGGAGTGAAAATCGCGAAAGCAATGCTGCGCATTCGATGCACGAGTGTTTGGTCTCGAAGGAACACCCCTGCAAGGACGAGCCCGACGAGATAAGCCGGCAGCACCGCTTCGCTCTTGGCGGTAGATGCGAGCCCCCCAAGGAAAAACAGGATGAGAAAGATGAATTTGACCTCGGGTTCACTCACGCGTTTTGCGCCGAAAGTATCGATGAGTAACTTCGTCCACTTTGGCATGAACCACAATGCGATGGATAGAACTACAACGAAAACCACAAGCCAGATGTCGAATTTGGCAAACAGTGTGCCAAGCGCAAGAACGGTGCCGAAATCCGTGATGAAGCACGCGGCAAGAATCGTCTTGCCCAGCGGTGTCTCCCCAAGACCCCCTTCGATCATAACGGCATAAACGACCGCGACAGAGGTAGTCGAGAGCGCTATCCCGGCGATTTGCGCCTGGTGCAACGGCCAACCCAGCGCATATTGTGCGAACATCCAAACGAACACGAATGGAAGCAGAAATGAAAGGACGCCAATCGTAAGACTCGCACGAAGACTGGAACGCAGGGAAGCTGGATCAATCTCGGCACCTGCCAGGAATGTCAGTACTCCACTGCCAAGCATAGCCAAGAAGTTGGTCCATTCCGTGGTTTTCAGGAGGTGGTGTTCGGCTCCAAACTGCAGATTCCCTGCAATTACTCCAACAACGATTTCGATCAAAGCTACTGAAATACCCGTGCGGATTGAAATCATGCTGGCAATGAAGGCCAGAGCCATCCATATGGCTGCTACATACCAGATGTTTTCCATGATGTTCCTTGACGTTTTAGATCCTCGACGATTCGAGAGACTCTGGCGAGGACCGGTAGTCTATTACCTTCGCTTTTTCCAAAGTAACCAGGCCCCCCTTCATCATTCCGTCTATGGCCGAAATGAATGTGTTGATCTTCTCTTCGGTATCCACGATTTCAACAACAAGCGGCAGGTCCAAAGTGAGGTGAAGTGGCTTGGCGGTATGCAATCGGCTGGACAAGCCATAACCCATTGGTCCGCGCAACACAGTGGCGCCTGCCATGTGCATCTCGCGTGCCTTGAGTACAATGGCTTCATAAAGGGGCTGGTGCTTCCATCTGTCGCTTTCGCCAAGAAAGATTCGCAACAGCGTCGCATCATGTGGGAGTTGCATGTCAGGCTCCTTTCATCAGAATAGATTCCTGGTACACTATTCCCAACGATCTAGACCCAGCTTTGGTGATCAGGTCGCACGAATGCGGTCGGCGACCTTGAGTAAGAGGATTGGCGCTGTGGTCAAGCCGGAAACTGCATTTGGGCATAAAAAAACTCCTACCGAATCGCATTGGTCCGGATAGGAGTCATCAGCTCTGAGAACTTCAGGCGGTTTCTCACCCTCTGGCGAGTGGGCAAACTCCATTGCCAGTCACGATTACTTTATACGTGACCGGCGTAATTGTGCAAGCATCTTCAAGCGCATAAGGAGGGGGGATCCTGAAGATCAGGGCTATGCAGGTTTGTCTTAATTGACACAGAAGGGGGTGTTTCGATAAGCTAAATCTTAGAGGCGATGGAGTTCGCCCTTGACCATCTCCGCGAGATTGATGACTCCTACCTGGAAAATCAGCCGGTAGGATTTTTTTTGCTGATCAGAAATCCAACATAACCGGCATTGATCGGAGTCCATCGTGGCAGGTTTAAATGAAAATCATAGGCGCAGGCTACTTGCGGCTTTTGAGCATGCCAATGAATTATTGAACCGGAGTCTCAATGCCGTAGCACCTTCTCGAACAAGCCGGTATTCACGCTGTGTTCAGGACATGTCTGGTTCCGAGCTGCATTGGGTTGAAAGTTATATTGAGAAGATCCGCGACCAAATCTATGGCCTTCTGCAAAGGTTTGAGATTGATTTACCATCACCCACGACTTCCGCAAGCTGGATTCTGAAGACGGGCCTGATCTCTCTCGATATTGCGCTGGAAGATCTCTATCCCAGCCAAATGGCAGGGTACGGAGCCATGGACCAGGCGGCCGCAGGCGAACTCACATGGACGCTTCAGGAAATCCGCAGGCTCTTGAACCAACTGCTTGCTTTTCTGTCCGATGCGAACGCGGCACAGGAAAAGCGAGTCCTCCAGCTTCAAGCGGAACTATCCCTCGTAGCGATGCTTCAGCAGTTCTCGAAAATCATCTCGCGGCATCGTCTCGTCGAGTTTCTTCCAACATTGAGTTCGATAACTCGAAAACTCGAGTCTCATAGATTTGAGATAGCCGTATTTGGACGAGTCAGCTCAGGAAAATCCTCCCTGATAAACGAGTTGCTGGAGATACAGTTGCTGCCTGTGGGGTACGACGCCCATAACTGCCGTTCCGATCCATATCATAGCGGGGCCGCAGCCACGACTGCGCGTCACTTTTATGGATCGAACGGTTGCGCTACGCGCGGAAGCCCTTCCGGAATATGCCGCGGAGCAGTTTAATCCCGCCAATTCAAAACGTGTCATTGAACTCGAACTCTCAGTTCCCTCGAAACGTTTGCAGGACGGAGTCGCTTTCGTGGACACTCCGGGAATTGCGTCCCTGGCAACCACGGGCACAAAGCTTGCCTATGCATATCTGCCGGATTGTGATTTTGCCTTGGTCCTGGTAGACAGCCAATCGACACTGGGACGCGATGACCTCGATATTTTGAGAACACTCCACATGTCAGGAATACCCTCCTCAGTGATGATCACTAAGTGCGACCTCCTTTCGCCCGCTGATGTCGAAAAGGTAGTGTCCTATACGCGCTCCGAAATAGCGGAACACCTCGGCCTGCATCCGGAGGTGATTCCCATCAGCTCAAAGCAATCGTGGGCACCCGAAGTTAATAGATGGTTCGAAGCTACTATTCTTCCGTTGTTGGAGCGGGCGAGGGAATCGCTGACGATTTCGACAAACCGGAAATTGCAGTCCTTGCGCAATTCGGTTTTGGCAACGTTGGAATCGAAGGCTCACCGCTCCGTGGGCGCGAGTAAACCACGTGAATGGGAAGGTATTCTTCGCCCCATAGATGAAAGCCTTTCGGAATTTGCACAACGATGGGAAACAAAGCTCGAGAAAATTTTGGATTGCTCATCAGAGGTAATTACAAATGCATCCGTGCAGATGGCGCAGGAACCAGGACGTGACGGCAGTAGCGGCCGGAATAGCATTCTTACAGATGCGCTATTGCGATCAGTAATGTCGAGATGCAATCCCTTTATGGTTGAATACGAAACGATATCGCAAACAATCGCCGACAAACTCCATCAGCTGGAATCAGAGGGATCAGAGTCAGGACAGATTAAGTATTACGATTTTCCGAAGCTCTCCGGTCTCCCTTCACCGGTTCTTTCTTTCCTGGATGGATTCGAAATCTCCGATCCAGGCATTTTTATGAATGTGAGCCAGGCTACCAGAGAGAGACACTATCGAAACGAGCTGGGGGAGAAGGCA
>JBEKKY010000383.1:0-3850 GCA_050010475.1 Acidobacteriota bacterium
GGCTTTCCATGCTGAACGTGGCATCGGAACCATCAGCGCCCGCAGCGGGCGGCATTTTGTACACCTATGGCGGCGCGTTAAAGTACATCAGCGCTGGAGGAACGCGAACGGTTGTAGCTCCGAATTAATCGCGCTAAAGCGAACCGACAATTTTAACCGTGAACAAGCCCGGATCTGCCGGGCTTTTCCATTTTGGAGAGAAGAAATTATGAAAACCATTCTGAGCATTTGCTTGTTTCTGCTTCTGAGCCTTCCCGCCTTCTCTCAGGACTTGACGCACTGGTACGGATACGCTCGTGTATCCGTCGCCGGAGGCTTGACGTACCATTTCGGCGCCGAGTTTGTCGGGAACCCGAATGGATCGGCGATAGTGAATCTAACCGGGGAATATGAATCGTTTTATATTCCGTCGTTCAGCAACCCCTCGACAACTTGGGAAGTTGGGGTTCCCTTGCTCCCTCCTTCCCATGCCTATCCTCCTGGAAACTATCCGTGGAGCCGCTATGGAATTAAGATTACGAACAGTTCCTATACAGCGGTAATCGTTCCTTCCGACCTGTCGGTACAAAGAGCGCTGTTCAGCATATCCAATACCAGAACGGTGAATGCCCGCATCGGGCAAGGTTCTCCCTATAGCTGCACCGGGGCCGGGGCGATCTTTCAAAAGAGCATCCCTGTCTGTCAAGCTGACGGGGCGATTGAAATTCAATAGAAGGTAGCTAGAAACCTGAAATAGTCAACCGCGTGCGCATCGTAGCGCAAATTTGAAAGAGGATTTATGGCCGAAGAAGCAGAACATGAACAACCCGAAGCAATCTTGAAGCGGATCGAAATTATCCTTTTGCGGATTGCTCTGCAGATGGATATTGAACTCTCTGAAGCTGAAAACACGGTTGCGGCGCTGCGCAAAAGGCCACGGCGTTCATGCTGCCGCCATTCTGCCAAATCAGCCGAAAACAAGGCAGGAGTAGCTAAGGGACCTCCGGAGATCGTGGCTCCTGGAGCGGTATAGCGCGACTCACAAAGGGAAAAGTCCATGGAACTCTGCAAAGTGAAGAAACCGGGGCGAAAACCCCATTGGTATCCAGCGGACTGTGAGAGCTGCAACCTAGCCTATGACCCAGAAACCTGGCACTCAGACTGGAGCCTATCCGGGGAACTTACGTGGACCTGCCCGAAATGCGGCCATTCGAATTACCCGCGGCTGGATTGAAAAAATGATTAGGAATTCTGAAATGCCCGAAAGCGGTATAATCTCCGAAAACCATACCGGAGGATTCTTTATGGAAGAAAACTGGATTCTGAAAAGGGTAGAAGCATACAAAGAACGACTTGCAAAAGAAGAACAAACGAAAACCTGGAGGCAGGATGCTCAGGCCAAATACAATGAATTTTTCGATGGACTCAAAAATCAGATACAGCGGGATTTACAGACCTATAATAATATCCCGCATGTTGACCGCCAGGCATCGATACTTAAGGATGAACCGGGAATGATTGAAATTTCTTGTGCAGGATCGGATAAATTAGCTAGGGTCGAGAAGTGCGCGGGATCAACAATTATCAAAATTACATGGCTCCCAGTACACCCTATCAATTCGGACCCATTCTACAAAAATAATCGCCCAAGGGATCAAAGAAGGCCCTCAGTGCGGCGTGTCGTTAAGGTCGAGTCGGACGAATTAGAAGTGGCGCCGGATGATAAAGGGAACATCCGATTTCAGCATAAGGGAACATTTCTTTTGTCTTTTAATAAGGCGTCGGAAATCGTACTTGATCCAATTTTTCCCAAATAAGACTATTTTCCATTTAAAAGTACGATATCCCGAGTGTTAGTTTGGCTTGTCGTCAATCCTGCAATAAAGGGCTCCCCTTCGGGAGCCTTTTTCATTTCTGGAGGCCCCATGCGCTGCCGTTTATGTTTCAACCCCGACGTGCGCCACGTTGAGCGCCGATATTCGGGCTGGAGTGGGGAACAATTGCGATCGTGGTTTTATTGTGCGGAATGCTTTCAGGAGTTGCGCCGGGGCGCGGCGGCAAGATATGCGCTTTTCCTTGAGCGCCGGGCGGGGCGATTCCAACGGAGAATTTCCAGAATCCAGGCTTAGGGATTGGGCGGAAAGAAAAGGTTGACTTCTATTGGTGAATAGATGTATATGTCTACACATGAAGAAATTCAACATGAACCTTCCCGAGGAACTCCACAAGCGGCTGAAGCATTATTGCGTGGATCACGATACCGAAATGGGCGAAGTCATTCGCCGCTTGATTGAGGAATTCTTGGCGAAGGAAGAAAAGAAGAAAAAATAATTTCCGCAGAAGCGGACATGCCGACAGCGGCGAACTGCCGACACGTCCTAACCCTGCCATGAAAGGAACTCATGAGCAAGACTAAGCAGAATTTATCAAAGTCTTCACCCAAAGCACCACAAAAACCCGCAGTCAAAGAAACACCGAAAGCAGTGGATTTCCTGCACAAGACGGTCAGCGCTTTTTTCCCGGATGACCGGGCAAAACTGTTTGAAGCCTTGAAAGGTGTCATCGTCAAGGCCATTCCTGCCAACAACCGGGACGGCGCCATCGAGTCAGAGAATGGCCGCGGAATCAATGACGGGGCCGACTAGTGCCGCGAGTCATTCAAAACGAGGGTAAAGCCGCTTCAGTTTGATGCGGGCGTCGGCGGTAGTGAATTGCCAATCTGCCTTGGTGTGACGTTTGTTGCGGTCTTTCTCCCAGGCGGCGACTTCGACGATCAGGGTCTGCTTGTCCGGGATGCGGCGGCCCAGGCATTGGGATGACAGAACGCCCAATTCGGATTCAGCCATATCCAGCCAGCTGCCATGTTTGGGCGTATAGTGCCACTCGAACCTTTCGACCAGCCGGCGTGCTTCGGCGGCGGGAAAGGCTTCGTAGAGTGACGCCGGTTTGTGAGTGTTGAGATTGTCCTGCACCAGGCAGATTTTCTTTGCGTCTGGGAAGTGCGTGTCGGACAATTCCTTGAGGACCTGAGCATAATCTAGGGCGGTATGACGGTCTGTGACCTTGACGTGCCGAAAGCCTTCCAACGGTGCGAACATCATGAACAGGTTGGCCGTGCCATTGCGTTCATACTCATAGTCATGCCGCGCGGGGTGTCCTGGCTTCACCGGAATCGGCACTCGGGTTTCGGCAATCAGTTGCTTTGAGGTCTCGTCCAGACAGACCACGGGGAAATCTGGATCATGCGGGCGCGTGTACACCTCAAGCACGTCCTCCATGGCGGCGACGAAGGCGGCGTTGGCATCCGGCGGGATCACCCATTGCTCTTGGAGATGAGGCTTGAGAACGTTTTTTTTAGCGTCCGGCCGATCGTGTTATCGCTGGCACGCTCAACGATGTTCAGCTCCACGACCTTGTCTTCGAGCAGCCGCAGCGTCCATTTTGCACGTCCCAGCGGTGGTGCCGAACAGGCCAAGGCGATCAGTTTGGCCTCCTTCTCACCATCGAAAATACGTGCCCTGGCGGAGGTTGCCCGATGCTTGCGCGTCAGTGCCGCTTCGAAGCCCTCTTCCACCAATTGTTGGCGCGTCCGGCACACCGTGGCGAGGCTGGTTTCCAGCGCCTTCACGATCTGGCTGTCGCTCCATCCTTCACCCGCGCTGGACGTATCGGCCTTCAACAGGATACGCGCCTTCATCAAAAGCTGCGCGGAGCGCTTGCCGGTGCGGATCAATTCATGCAGATGCCGGCGTTCGTCGCCGGTCAGTTTCACGACGTACTTTTTTACGCTTATCTCTTTGGCAGCCACGAATCGCCTCCGGTAATTGGACCCCGGGCGATGGACTCACGAATCAAACTCAAAATCAATGAC
>JBEKKY010000384.1:0-3831 GCA_050010475.1 Acidobacteriota bacterium
TCTTCTGGCTGCCGTTGCGGCTTACTATCTTTTGGGGAATCTCCTCCATACGGAATTCAGATTCCAGTGGATCCCGTTCCTGGCAGGAATAGTGGCAACTGCCGCTTTATCCATCGCAACCGGCTGGCTGACGAGCCGAGGGGTGTTGAATCACAAACCGCTCGAAATTCTGCGAGAAAACTGAATCAGAATTACGAATTGCAAATCGCAACCCTGGCTTTCTTCAATGCGTAATTCCCGGGCTACACGGGTTATGCCTATTGCTGGAATCTGACTGCAGGCAACCCGGCACATATCTTCAGGGATGGGTTCTCGGGGTTGGCGTCGCGATCGCCATTCAGCAAAACAATTCTTAGTTTGATCCAGGGTCATATCGGTCATTTATTATCTCCTCAAATTTTCGAGGACAGATTACAAATGAACCTATGCTCCTGTAACGCACGCTTGCTCTGAAGCGCCTGGTTTTGTTTATAAGCGGATGTATGCCGGCTTGGCTCAGCAGAATCATCTGTGGAACGAGATCCCAGCCGGCGCCGGGAATGTCTATGGAATGGGAAGGTGACATAAGCTGTTCTTGTCGGAAATTTATGAGGCGGCGGCTTGGGTGAATTCATAACCGGCAGGCAGCTTATGCTACCTATCCTTTTCCGCCCCCACCAGACCCTCGCCTGTTTCCCCTGCGGTAATCGGCTATTCCGGCTATTCCGACGAGTCTTCTTCCTGATCCGCATTTCCGCCAGAGACGCTCAGCGAACCCGAAGCTCGAATACTGTCCGCCTCTCGATGGATTTTTATATCACACTCCGTATTTTGCAGTAAAATCCTGATTCAGAAACTTTGGAAGGCAACAGATTCCATGCACAGAGCTTTCGCAGGCGGCATATAGCTTTTTATCGGAATCCGGAATTGCGGATTGATTTGAGGGAATGTCGGCTTATACGGCCTACTCACTATTTTTCCTATCGGCAGCGCCCTGTGCGGTCAGCGAGTAATACAATAAGTCACAAAATCTAACAGGAGAAAAGGCATGAGTTCTACAAAAGACGAAAAAGATATGAGCAATCGGAGAGAATTTTTTCATGGCGTTGCTTCCAGCATGGCTGGCGCGACAATGCTCGCGGCGGCGGCTCAACTGGGAGTACCGATCCTGAACGCGGCGCAGGGCGGCGAAGCGAAACCGAAAGAGGCCGTATCGACGTTTTTCAGAAATCCGCCGCCATGGCCCAAGGGTACGGACGGCCATATCTACGATCATCTATACAGCACGAAACTAAAAGAGAACTCGCTGCTTCCGGATATCATTCCCGGCCCGCAGGCGTATTTCCGTGGCAACAGCGATTTACCCGGCGCGAAGATCAATATGGGATGGCAGATTTTCACCAAGCCCATCAAACTGGAAATGGAATCGCATCATCACAGTGTCGATGAATACCAGTTTTATTTGGGTTCGACTTTTCCGGATCTTGTTGGCTCGTTTGACGCGGAAATCGAAGTCTTTATTGGGCCGAAATACGAACGGCACATCATCAACAAGGCGACTGTACTCTATCTGCCGGCGGGGTTGGAGCACAATCCCTGCGACTTCCGCAAAGTGGGAAAACCTGTATTCTTCAGCTCGCTCCACATGGCGCCCTTTTGCAACGGCGTTTATCAGACAATGGGGTATCGGACGTTCGTGTCGGCGAGGAAGATAGACTAAGTTTAACGGCGGGTATACGGGATATGAATAACAGAAGTCATAAAATCTGAAAGGATACTGGAATGAGTTCCACAAAAGACGAAAAAGATATAAACAATCGGAGAGAATTTTTTCAGGGTGTTGCTTCTGGCGTGACTGGACTGGCAATGGTCGCGGCGCTGTCTCAAATGGGAGTACCGGTCTTGAATGCGGCGCAGGGCGGCGAAGTGAAACCGAAACCCGATACTGTTGGCGGGGCGTCTCTGATCGCGAAACCGGCGCAGAGCGGCCAATCGAAACAGGCCATATCGCCGTTTTTCAAAAATCCGCCGCCATGGCCGACGGGCACAGACACCCATGAATACGATCATCTATTCAGCACGAAACTTAGAGAGAACTCGTGGGTTCCGGATATAGTTCCTGGCCCGCAGGCGTATTTCCGGGGCGACAGCGATTTACCCGGCGCGAAGATCAACATGGGATGGCAGATTTTCACCAAGCCCTACAAGTTGGAAATGGAATCGCATCATCACGATCACGATGAATACCAGTTTTTTTTAGGTTCGACTTTCCCGGATCTTGTTGGCTCGTTTGACGCGGAAATCGAAACCTTTACTGGGCCGGAATACGAACGGCACATCATCAACAAGGCGACTGTACTCTATCTGCCGGCGGGGTTGGAGCACAATCCCTGCGACATCCGCAGGGTGGGAAAACCTTTGTTTTTCAGCTCGTGTGAACTGTCGCCCTTTTTCAACGGCTTTTATCAGACAATGGGATATATGGAGATGAGGTCTTCAAGGAAGATAGACTAGCTGATATAAGGCAAAACCTAAGGGCGCTCACACTGCTGTGAGCGCCCTTAGGTTTGCGCGGTTGGCGAGTCGGCCCGACCGCGCTTTGCAAAACCCTGGAGAAAAAATGTCCCAGACGCCACAGATTAAGGATTTCTTCGCCTTCAATACCTTCAACCGTGTCACAGCGTACACGGATAAACTGGCCGCGCTGGAATCTGTGGTCAAAACCTGCGAGCGCTTCGAGCACCTGTTCTCGCGCACCCTGCCCGACAGCCAGGTCCACCGCATCAACACGGCGGGCCCTGAGCCTGTGACAGTGGATCCGGAGGTCGCGGCCTTCATCGCCTCCGCGCTGGCCTATTGCGAACGCAGCGGGGGGCTCTTCGACATCACGATGGGCGGGGTCGTGGAGCTCTGGGGCTTCTACGAGCAGGCCGTTCCCGAGCGGAGTGCAGTGGCGGAGGCTCTGCGGCATGTGGATTATCGTGGCGTCCACATTGAGGAGGCGAGTGTCTGGCTTGATGACCCCCACGCACGTATCGACCTCGGCGGCATTGCCAAGGGCTACATCGCAGACGAGCTTGCCCGACAACTCAAAGCCGATGGCGTCACCAGCGGGATCGTGAACTTGGGGGGCAACGTCATCGTGCTGGGCGAGAAGCCCGATGGTAGCGCCTGGCGCGTGGGGCTGAGGACCCCGGTGTCCTCCCTTACCCAAGGCGGCGAAGGGCACTTTGCGTCTGTTCTCGTCCGCGACTGCTCCGTGGTCACCAGCGGCATCTACGAACGCGCCTTCACGCGGGATGATACCCTTTACCACCACATCCTCGACCCAAAGACAGGCTTCCCGGCCACAAGCGATCTGCTCAGTGCCAGCATCGTCTCAAAGCGCTCGCTAGATGCTGACGGCTACTCAACCGCACTCATAATCATGGGGCTGGACAAGGCGTTGGACTTTGTAGAGAGCAACGAGGACATCGAGGCGGTGTTCATCACCAAAGAAGGCGAAGTCTACGCAAGTTCAGCCATTGGGGCCAGCATACCCTTTGAGATGTAAGGTCAAGGGACGGGCAGCACCCCTGTCATTCTGAGCAGAGCGAAGAATCCTTGTGGTCTTTGGCCACAACCCTTATGAAGATGCGCTACGCGCATGGATCTCCCTGTTTCTTTCCGCAGTACAGACATAAACCGGCGCCATGCATCAAGCGCAGATTGGGCGATCAAGCCGAAGTGTGCAAAAATTCATGATTCTATTGTCCCAACCTGAGGTAAAATCGCCCGCAGCCCGGGAATGACCGGCCTAATGGAAGGTGACATCAGGCGCAATTATCGGAAATTCCAAACGACCATTTCCCC
>JBEKKY010000385.1:0-3817 GCA_050010475.1 Acidobacteriota bacterium
GCTGGACGGATTGACTTGGATCAAAGAGCATCAGGATCGCACTTTGTCCTGGCGGTCTTCCTGCCGCATGGGCGTCTGCGGCTCCTGCGGCATGTTCATCAACGGATTGCCCCGCCTCGCCTGCAACAACCAGGTTATGCACCTGCACTCCGATCGCATAACGGTAAGGCCTTTACCCAACTTTGACATCATCAGGGATTTAGTTCCGGATCTGGAGGGGCTGTTTAAAAAACATCGATCGGTAAAACCTTACCTGATCCGGAAGGATCTTGCAGAACAGAACAATCCGACCGGAGAATACTTCCAGTCGCAGACGGAGCTGGTCAATTACATTCAGTTTGCTTACTGCATCAAATGCGGATTGTGCCTGGCCGCATGTCCCACGGTGGCGACGTCAGACAACTACACTGGCCCGCAAAGTCTCACCCAAGGTTGGCGATACACCGCCGATTCGCGCGATGAAGGCGCACAGGAACGAGCGGAGGAACTCTACTCCAGTCACGGAGTATACCGCTGCCATTTTGCGGGAGCCTGTTCCCAGGTGTGCCCCAAGGGCGTGGATCCAGCGCTTGCAATCCAGCTGGCCAAAAGAAATGCTTTCGCAAAAGCTTTCGGAATGCGCAAGCACCGGCAAGGAACCGTGGTCGCGCAGTCAGTGAACGATTGGACGCCCAAACCGGACATTCCCAAGGCCCCCGAACCCACCGTATAACCACGGATCCGCGCGGATAAACACGAATGTATTTATCCGCGTGCATCCGCGAAAATCCGCGGTTAATATTTCGGGATAATGAAAAACGTAATCCTTTATACAGATGGAGGCTGCATCAACAATCCGGGCCCGGGCGGCTATGGAGTTGTACTGCTATACGATTCCCATCGCAAAGAGCTGTCCGGAGGTTTTCGAAAGACCACCAACAACCGCATGGAGATTCTGGCGGCAATTGCCGGGCTTGAAGCGCTCAAGGAGCCCTGCCGCGTGACGCTTTTCAGCGATTCTCAGTACCTTGTATTCGCCATCCAGAAGGGTTGGGCGCTCAAATGGCAGGCCAATGGGTGGAGGCGGAATAATAAAGAACGGGCCATTAATCCGGATTTGTGGGAAAGGCTGTTGAAACTCTGTGAAATTCACGAGGTGCAATTTCGATGGGTTCGCGGCCATGCAGGCCACAGTGAAAATGAGCGCTGCGATGAACTGGCTAAAGCCGCAGCCAGGAGTCCCGATCTTGCGGCCGATCCCGGCTATCTCGAATGACGAATTAGAATTGAAACAAACCGCCCGGGCTTAATTTCAATCATACTAATAAACCACCTAAGCAAGAATGACCTCGAAGTATGTTTCAATTCGTCATTCGTAATTCGTCATTCGTAATTCGTCATTCGTAATTCTGTATAGTTTACGCGTATTTTCTCCGACCGCTTCCATCACCTCGGCTTCACTCACTCCTTTCAACTCTGCGATTGCCCTCACGACAAGGATGGCGTTCGCAGGTTCATTGCGCGCGTGCGCCGTGGGACCCAGGACGGGGCTGTCGGTCTCGACAAGAAGGTGCGATAGCGGAAGTTTTTTTGCGAGCTTCTGTTTCTGTTCGGATCGGACAATCGAAGGAGGGATGGAAAAGTAGAATCCTGCCTCCAATGCAGACAATGCCGCGCTGAATTTGCCGTCGAATGCGTGCAGCTGAACCCTGCGAGCGGAGGCCTCCAGCAGAACTGCCACCGCATGACGGCCGGCTGAACGTGAATGCACGTTCAGCGGCAGGTCCAATTCTTTGCTCAACCGAATAAATTTGCGGAAAATGTCGCGCTGTACTTCTCGATCGGCATCGTTTTGAACCATCCAGTAATCGAGTCCCACCTCGCCGATAGCCGCCAGCCGGGGTCTGTGATTTCGAATGAACTCGCACATCTGATTTGCGAGTTCGAGATCTAGAATTGTCGGATAGAGCCCGGCAGCGGGGCGGATCATCGGATGCCGCTCGGCGAGCTGCAGGTTTTTTTCTGCGTCCTCAAGATTTTCACCGACTGCGATGACAGCCGCAATCCCCGCAGCCTCGGCTCTTTTCAGGATCTGCTCGCGATCAGGATCGAAAGCCGGGTCGCACAAATGCGCATGCGTATCGATGAGAAAGTTCATTTATTCAGCATACCAAACATCGGGGTCAGAATCGGTATCGGGATCGGCATCGGTTTTTTTCGATCCCGATTCCGACCCCGACCCCGACCCCGATTGCGGAATCTGGCTATAGGGTTGTGGTTTGGTTTTACAGAGTTTTTCCATTGCAGTAAACTCACGCGCAAATGGTTACAAGCTATTGCTGGATTCTGGATTCGGGAGGAGCGGGCCGGGGCGCCTGGCAGGGAGGTGTCATCTACGAATTTATGCGCTGGTGCCGGCAAAATGGCGTTTTCCCCTCGGTCATGATGGGCGCATCGGCCGGCGCATACGCCGCGGCTGATGTGGCAACCGGTACAGAGCAGACGGTTATGAAGGGTTGGACTTATTGGGGCTCGCAGGTTTCACGCGAGCTCATCATGGAGAAAAAGAGCCGGTTTCGTGCTCACCTGCATTCTTCGGTTTTCTATGTAATGGATACAATGGAGCTTGAGGGCGTCTTTGAAAAAAATTCCGTCAAAAAACTGCTCTTGTTCACTACCCGCGTGCGCCGACGCGACCGAAAATCGTTTGCATCGGTTGACAGATTTCGGTTCTTCCTTAAATCCGCTACACGCAAGTTTCCGAAATCGCTGAAGTATCTCCCGGACAGGTACGTTGAGGATCCGGTCGTTTTTGCACTGAACCCGCCGGACGAACTTTGCTCGGAGTACGTCCGCCCTTTGACGCGTGGGAACTACCATGCCGTCATTGAGGCTTCCTGTCTTATTCCAATGGCGATGGGCGCGCCCCTCGTTCCGAAAGATTTGGATCAAACATCCTATTCGGCCGACCTGCATTCGGTTTTCATGGATGGCGGATACACGCTCAAAATGCCGATGCGCCGGTTCGAACAGGATCCGCGGTTTCACGCGCTCGGCAACTGGGCCCGTGCGGATAAGACTGTTATTTTTTGTTGTGATCCGAAAGGCAGTTTGTGGGAAACAAGCGCCAGACTGGACCGGCTGAACACCTTTCCGTGGGTGAGCAAGGCGTTGAGCGCAAACCGGCTGCTGATCATTCATCCGGACCACAAGATCGAAGCCGGATTTCTTTGCATGGACCACGAGATAACGATGCGCACCTTCCATCGCGGGCAGGAACAGGCGCATCGCCTGTTGTCTTCAGAAAAAATCCGCAGATTTTTTGAGATTTGATGTACCGGGAGCGCCGGCGTCTCGCCGGCTTTTGTTAGAAGAAGCGCCACGAAGTATCCGTTGCAAAAGAGCCGGCGAGACGCCGGCGCTCCCGGCACAATTTTGCACTTGTCTCGGTAGATTCCATGACCTATAAGTTCGACTGCAGCTTAATATCTCGGAGGACAGTAATGGGGAAGAGTTTGCGCATTTTGTTCGCGATCTTCTGTTCTGTCATTCCGGTCGCCATTCTCTTCGCCTGCCTGGAGATCGCCTTTCGTTATACGGAGCTCAGGAATGCCCATGAACTGCCCCGGCATGGGGAAAACGGTACCTATATTCCCGTAAAAATGAATAGCTACTATCGTGGAACAATCGCGGGGATACCGGTTTCCATGAACCGTTACGGTTTGCGGGATGAACCTGATTTCAATCCTGAACCACCCGCTGGTGAGTTCCGGATCGTTTCCATGGGAGACTCCATTGCTTTCGGTTTGGGAATTAGCTCGCAAAACGCCTATGCCAA
>JBEKKY010000386.1:0-3817 GCA_050010475.1 Acidobacteriota bacterium
CTATAGTTATGTTTGCTTTAGGCTGCAAGCATTTCCTGTAATGTCCACACATGATCCGTAATCCCTGCTTCCCTGGCAGGAGTGACCCTGAGACTGGCATGAATTCGACAAAAATTGTAGTACGCAAAATGAAGCGCATAAGCCGATTCCAGATTCGCCCGCTTTTTTGAAACTGAGACACTACCGGAAACTTCCTGATAACGACAGTCATTGAAAGCCTGGCAGAATCGTTTGCCTTCGTCCGGAAACTCGGAGTCCGTCCGGACCAATTCCTCGAGGTCCTCACAGAATCGCTGTTCGCCGCGCCGATTTACCGGAATTATAGAAGCATGATTGCTCATGGGAATTTCGATTCCGTGGGGTTCCGATTGCCGCTCGGGTTGAAAGACAACCGCCTGCTGCTTTCAGCCGCAGATGAATCCTCAATTCCAATGCCGATGGCCAGTCTTGTGCACGACAGGTTTGGTGCAGCCCTGGCGCAAGGCTTGGGGGATTCCGATTGGTCTGTGATTGCTTTAATTCCCTACCGGAGTGCGGGAATTGAATAGGGAAAACGCCGCGAATCTCCGTGCGATCGCGGCGTTTTCCCCTCTGAAAATTACTGCCGGTTATAAACCTGCTTCAGGATATTCGACATAAAGGTGTTTTGAGTAGCTGTCTCCAGAGTCATGGTTTTGCCGTCTTTGGAAAGAGCGTAGGTCCTCTTTGTAAGTGTTTGCATCGACCCGTTGGCGCCAGCGGGAGAAAAGTTTATCCTCTCCACGACGAACTTGTCTTTTTTCAAAGTCGCCTTGGTCGTCTGTTTGGTCTTATCCGGCGAACCTAGAGAATTGACCATCTCCTCGTGTTGCTTTCCATCACACACAAAAGTTTCGATAAAAGGCGGCATTTCTTTACCGTTTACTTGCATCTTGGTGATCAGTTTAACCTCATTCCCATTCTGTTCGATTGCAAGAGGAGGAGGGGTGAAGGCTCCAGGACCTCCCGCGCCGCCTCGGCCGCGTGCTCCGCCTCCACCGGGGAATCCACCGCCCATGCCACCGCCCATGCCGCCGCCCATGCCGCCACCCATGCCGCCACCCATGCCCCGTCCGCCCATGCTGACGTCTCCTACCCCCGACTCATTCCCAGCCGTCAGCGATCGCGGGAACACATCGCTCTTTTCTTTATCGAGGACCCAGGTGCCCGACAATCCCGCCAGTTCGTCGGCTGCCTGGGCAATAAAAGCAAGGAATAAAACCGCAAGAAATACGGCTGCTACGACTGTTTTCATAGCTCTCCCTCAATTAATTTTTGTAGAGCATCATATCTGATTACGCTCAAATATCAAGCTTCCAATTTCACTGCAATGCAGTTGCCCCGGGAGCGCCGGCGTCCCGCCGGCTGTGGCCGTTTTTTAATTTGCCGTGGGTGAATATTTTTACTGAAGCCGGCGGGACGCCGGCGCTCCCGGGACAATACCTGTGCTATTCTGTCCTCCCAAACTCGATCAGAAAGGATATCTTCTATGAGCCGATGCTTTCCTCTCGCCGCTGCGTTGCTGTTTGTCTGCACACTTGCAGCGCAGGTCACTGACGCTCCAGATGCAATGAATACTGGAATCCCGGTCAATTACACCGAGGCCAAGGTTGGAACTTATACATTGCCTGACCCGTTGAAGCTGGCCAGCGGCAGTTCAGTAACCACTGCGGGCATCTGGTTCGAAAAGCGAAGGCCGGAAATTGTAAGACTATTTGAAGAAAACCAGTTTGGCCGCATGCCTGATCGCCCGGCCGATATGAGTTTCGACGTATTCGACAAAGGAACCCCGGCATTTGAAGGAAAGGCGACCCGCCGGCAGATCACAATCTTCTTCAGCAAAGACAAGTCCGGACCGCAGGTTGATCTGCTGCTGTACCTGCCCGCAAATTCCCCAAAACGCGTTTCCGTGCTGCTGAATGTCGGGTTCACGGCAAATAATTTAGCTGTAAGCGATCCCGGCGTGAAGGTCGGCCGGATCTTTAATCCCAAAACAAACCAGCGGGAACCAGCCGGGCTGGGGGGATTCAGGTTCGGCGCTCTCAACGTGCTGCCGCTGATCGAGAGGGGGTTCGGCGTAGCAACTTTGAATTACGCCGATATCGATCCGGACTCTGCGGCCGGCTTGCCGTTCGGGGTGCGCGGCCTTTATCTCAAGCCGGGACAGGCCGCGCCTGCGCCCGATGAGTGGGGTTCCATCTCGGCTTGGGCGTGGGGATTGAGCCGGGCTTTGGATTATCTCGAAACCGAAGCGGGCGTTAATGCCAAACGCGTGGCGTTGATGGGAGTCTCGCGCCTGGGCAAAACAGTCCTTTGGACAGCAGCTCACGATACGCGCTTTGCCCTTGTGATCGCCAGTTGCTCCGGAGAGGGTGGCGCTTCCTTGAGCCGCAGAAATTACGGAGAGACAATCAAACACCTTGTCGAACCGACCCGCTACCCCTATCAGTTCTGTGCCAATTACGCAAAATATGCGGACCACGTCGATCAACTCCCGGTCGATTCCCACATGCTGATTGCGTTGATCGCTCCGCGCCCCGTGCTGCTCCAGACCGGCGACAAAGACCGGTGGTCGGATCCCAAAGGAGAATTTCTCGCCGCAGTAGCTGCAACACCGGTCTACAAGCTTCTTGGAAAAGATGGAATAGAAGACACTCAGATGCCGGCTTTGGGCGTCCCCATTCTGCATACCCTGGGGTACTTCATGCACTCGGGCGGGCATGGAAGCCTTCCCTCCGACTGGGATGTGTTCTTTAAATTTCTTGAGATTCATCTGAAGCCATAAAAAAGGATCCATTGTGGAGGTCTCATTCCGGCTTTATCAGCCGGAGCCGATCAGATGGGACGTCCCCCTTTTCGCCAGGGCAATATTGATTCTAGCGAAAGCTGAACTGGCGAAAAGGAGCGCCTTCCCGTTTGCATAAAAAGCAGCAGCAAGCTACTGCGTCTTCAAAAAGTTATTCAGCCTCCCATCCAACGGCAAAGTCTTTTTTATTTTTCAGGAAATGCCTCTGATTCGGAAACGTATAGTATAAATATGTTAGCCTGATGCAAATTATCTTCAAAAATTGCTTGCATGCTGTTATGGATTGATGCCAAACTCGATGCCCAAATGGATTTTCAGGCTGTGCCTTTTTTCTCGTTTACCTGAGTTCTTCCACTAATGCCGGTGCACCGGAGTTCGGTTTGTTGGTGGCTGTCGCACAGAGACTCACCTGCAGATCCCTGGCGAAGGGATAACTTTTAAGGAGGGGCCAATTATGGCTGATGAAAGCAGCAAAAATAGTGAAGGAAGTGGAGTCAATCGAAGGACTTTTCTCAAAAGCGCAGGCTTTGCCGTCGCCGGCGGCACTCTGGGAGCTGGCCTGACGACAATTGCCCCGGAAGCCGTTGCGGCTGCCGCCGCGGCGGAAACCGCGCCGACGACGATCACCAATTTCCGCTGCCCGATCTGCGCGAAGGATTTCGCAACCTACGGTCAATTAAAAAGTCATTTCACAGCAGCCCATCCCGGCTATGTCCTTCCCGTAACCACCAAGCTCAAGGTCAACGGCAAGGATTGCGAAGTGCTGATCGAGCCTCATTGGACCCTGCAGCGCACCCTTCAATTCAAACTCGGCCTGACCGGCGCCAAGCAAATGTGCGACCGGGGCGTCTGCGGATCCTGCACCGTCATCATCGACGGCCGCCCCGTCCTCTCGTGCACCACACTGGCCGTAGAATGTGAAGGCAAGTCGATTGAAACCGTCGAGGGCATCGCCGCCGATCCGAAGTGGAATCCCCTGATTAAATCCTACTG